>JAFZOA010000588.1 GCA_017550775.1 Ruminiclostridium sp.
GGAGCCACTTGTTTTTACCCGTGAAACCGCTTGTAGAGCGGCTTCACGGGATTTTAATTTTATCGGATTTTAAACGTTTGGTCGTTATCCGGTCGTTATTTCGACTTTTAGGACGCTGCGGGGAGAGTTTCGATCTTTTTCTTGTGAACGAGCGGGAGCGCATTTGCGACTGCCTGCATCGCAACCGCCTGTGCTGTCTGGAACGCGTGGGAATATACCTGCAAAGTTGTTACCGGCGTTGAATGTCCTAAACAGCTCTGAACGGTCTTGACGTCTATGCCTGCATTGATGAGTAATGAGGCGTTCAAGTGTCGCATTGAATGACACGATACATACCGCATTCCCGTTCTCTCGCAGAATTTGACGAAGTAGTTTCTCGGTGCCGAGCGGTGAAGCGGATCGCCGTTCCATTTCGTGAAGATACGGTCGTTATCCGTCCAGAGATCGCCAGCCTGTTCTTTCTGCTTCGCCTGCAATTCCTGCCACTTACGCAGAAAGTCCATAACTTCTTCCGGAACCTTTAAACTGCGGACGCTCTGCGCGGTTTTAGGCGTTTCGGTGTAAATGCCGCCTTTTTTCTTGTTGTAAAGGCTTGTGCGGCAAACCGAGATAACATTCGCGTCGAAATTCACATCTTTCCATTCCAGTCCGAGCAGCTCACCGAGCCTAAATCCCGTGTAGATCGCGAGGGTGAAGAAGCAAACGAAGATGTAGTTGCACTCGTCCTCTTTCTCAAACAGGTCGAAAAGCTGCTGCGTTTCCTCAATGGTATAAAACTCCTTTTCGGGTGATACCACTTTCGGAATTGTCACATTTCTGCACGGGTTATCCTTGATGACATTCATTTTGACAGCGTAGCTGCAAACCGTTGAAATAAAGGATTTGTACAGCTTTATCGTTTTTGTGGATAACTTCCCGTCATTCTTGTCCTGTGTGTCGAAGCGCTTGCTGTCGCATAAGCTGACGATGAATTTCTGAATGTCGCGTGTGGTAAGCTTGTCCATTCTGATGTGTCCGATAGCCTTGATTATTCTCGGTTCCATTGAATGATAGCCGGTCACGGTGTTCGGCTTCAACGACAGCTCGGCATATTCCTTGAACCACTGGTTAAGAAATTCCTCGAACTTGACAGCTTTAGCGGCGTAACCGTTGGCACACTGCTCCTCGAACAGTACCGCCTGACGCTGAACCTCTTTTTCGATCTGTTTCTTCGTCATACCCGGCTCAGGTTTCCAAGTGAGAGTGTGCATTATCTGCTTGCCATGAATATCGTAACCGCACGAAACTCTTATGCGATAGGCGTTGTTTCTTTTCTGAATTGTTGCCATAGATTTGTTCCTCCTCTGACAAACCATAGGCGCACTTCTGTAATTACAATTTTACTCTTTAAAGTGCTTTTTGTCAAGTGCTATTAAAGGGTTTTTGGACATTTTTTGATGTGCGCTTACGGCCTTTTGTTCTGAATTTCATTGTTATGTCTTGTCTTTTTATCTCTATGTGTACCAGTACCCCGAAATGGGGTACTGGTCTTTTGCAGCTATCTGCTCTTGTGTTTTATGATGTTCTGAACAGGGTGAAGGAATTTTTCGAGCTGCTCTTTGAGGTTAAGGCTTTCGATAAATTCCATTAGCTTGTTGTACTTTTTCTTCCATTCCTCGATCTCGGATTTCAGCTTTTCGACATTCAAGCGCTCCCGGACTGACCGCAGAATATCAAGCTCTTTTTTCTGATCGTTATTCTTTTTCTGCAATTCCTCCTTTTCTTTGGTGAGCTGTGCTTTCTCCTGCTCCAATGTGCTGATTTTCTCGTTCAGCTTCTTTTCGTGGCTCTCGGCAGCTATCTGTTTCTTGGCGAGAGCGGAAACCTTGTCGTAATCATCGGCAGAAACGGTTATCTTCCCGCCGAACACGGTCTTTTTCGTTTCGATGCTGTTGATGTCCTTGATCTGACTGGCTTTTCCGGCACTCTCGGCTATCAGCGCTTGTTGTTCTGCGAGCTGATCGGCGGCAGCGGTCAATTCCTCGTTGACCTGCTCGACCTCTGAATGCTTGGCGGCTATCTCGGTATCCATACTCTCAATGGTATCGCGTTTCTCTTGATACTCGCCGTCAAGCCTGTCAATCGTGGTTTCGATATCCGACAGCAGCTTTTCCCGCTGATTCAGCACCCATTCGGCGCTCTTGGTCTTGCTGTCAAGGTCTTTCAGCTCCTTCTGCCGCTCCTGCTTTTTATAGTCGAGGACGGACAGGTGTTCGTTGTGCGTTCCGAGCTGTTCCCATTCTATTCCGCGCGTGAGCATTACTGCCGCGAGCTCCTGTTTCTCTCGCTCTATCCACATTTTTGTGTTTGTTTCGAGCTTGCCCTCACCCTTGAAGCCCTGCTGTTCAAGCGCTTTTGACAGCGTGTTCCGTGTCGGCAGTCCGCGCTTCTGCCCGGTGGCGAACGGCACGAAGTCGATGTGAACGTGCGGCGTAGCTTCATCAAGGTGGATAACGGCATTGAAAACCCGAATGTGTGGATTTCGCTTTATGAAGCCCTCTGTGAACTCCCGAAGTATCTCGGTCGCTGTTTTCGCTGCGTCTGAGCCTACCGGCGTATCGTCCATATTCCCGACTTGGAAGATGACCTCGTAGAACTCCTTTTCCTGCCGTCCGTGTCTGATGTGTTCCCGGTAGTCGTGAATTATTCTGTCTTTTCGTGTCTGACGGGCATTGAACTCTTTTAGAGCGTCGTCAAACAGCTCATGATACACATCCCGGATGTCGTCTTTTAAGATTGTAATGTTGTCTTTGACGCGGTATTTATCGACATTTGAAGCGATGAATTCCCGGTTGTTGTGATTCACATCACCCTTGTCGATCTGTCCGCTGATCGTTCTTTTTATCATTTCACCCCTCCTGTCATATCATCGGATTGACCTCGTACCAGAGCGTTCCGCTTTCCTCGTAGGCTACGGCGTACCCTCTGTCGATCAGCAATTCCATTGGTTCTTCTAACTCTGCGACTTTCTTAAAACGCCGGCAGGAGCGGAGAAGCTCACGGCTGCTGATACGGGTTATCTTCTTGGTTTTCAGCTTGTTCAGCACATATTCTGCGGTGTCCGCGACCGCGCCTGTGGTGTTCATTCCGTAGGCGTATATCGCCTGATGCTTGTAATACTCCGCAAGCTCTATAGCTTCCATAAGCGTTATCAGCGTCACCTGTTCGCTCTGCGGTGATCTGCCGCCGACAATGCACTTGATACAGTGCAGCAAGCCGCACAGGCGGAGTATAAGTCCGTGAAACTTGCCACCCCAGTCCGGACAGTCCGCAAAGTCCGTCAGCAGCGACGGCTCAATGCTTTTGTTGTAGTATTTGGCAAATTCCGCCCGCGCTTCATCATCGAAGTATAACGGTATTTCCGGTTCGCCCTTTTTCCTGTTGTACTTGACTGCGAGCGCGTCTTTTACGAGCCTGTCGTAAGCTGCCGTAAACTCCGGTTTCACGGATGCTGCGTTGTAATCCCGCATACCGATGAACGAACGTGGAAAGCAGTAGATAAACCTTGCAAGCATTCCGCTCGACACGAACGCGCGGTTTTCCATAAGCTCGGTGAGAATGTACGGCTGTCCGCACAAGCATACCGACAAGTACGGTCTGTCAAGATATACCGGCTCTCCGTGACATCGGTCTTTCTGATAACTCTCGCCGCCCCAGCATTTGAGAAGCAGGTCGAGGTTTGCAACTCCGTTGTTGTACCGTCCGCCGAAATTCTTGAATACTCCGGCTTCGTCCGACATCATCAGTATCGTTTCGTTGTCGTTTATCAGCTTGACGAGCGCTTCCGGAGTAACATCATCTACACATACTCGCCGGAACTGTTCGACTTCCATACTGTCAAGCTCAGCTCGCTTGAACGCGATCTCGTCCGGTGACGCTCCCTTTGTCTGCAATTCCGCAATCTCGGCTTTCAGCTTTGCCGCCTGTTCCTGTGAGGTAAATATCTGTAACTTGTGGCTGTCGTTGAACTCCCGCGCAAATTCGATAAACGGTTTCTTGATGAAGCGCATTACCGGAGATTTCCGCTCTGCAGGGCTTGCAAGTATCAGCGTGAACAGATTTATCGGTTCGCTGTGGTCTTGTTTCCCGTACATTCGGTACATTCCCGAAAAGCAGTGCGACATTGCGGATAATACCGCCGTTGCCGCCATTGACTTGTCCGTTGAGGTTGTTACCGATACCGAATTCACCATTTCCCGCAATATCTCCGGCAGATCCATTATCGGATAAGGCTTGAAAGAGGATCTCTCCTCTTTCAATGCCTGCGGTGCCTGCCACTTTCTGTCTGTCATATCTTGTCCTCCTCTCCCGTTCTCCTGCCGAATACCGTTTCATACAAGTCCTCTTCGGCGATGAGATACTTGTTGCCAGCTTTGAAGCACCTGAGCTGTCCTGTCTTGCACATTTGCCGGATTCTGTACTCCGTAAGTCCTTCGATGAGCTGTGCTGCCTGCTTGATGGTTAAAATTCTCTTCATAATTGCCTCCTGTTTCTGTCTGTTTTCCGTGAGCCCTTCGGCTCCTTACACTGCTATTATCGCATAAATACTCTCGAACCTGAAGAGATTACAGTTTCAAATATCAAACGGGTTTTGCAGGCTTGACAAATCCGCTGAAATACGCTATAATATTCTTAACCGTACAACAAACAATTTTAAGAATTACGGTTTTATGAATTGATTTTTGGAGCAGATTATGGTTTATTTCGGTTATTTTTTTGAGTACAGAAAAGGAAAAGCGCGCATCGGTATCTCAAAGGACACCAAGATGCGCGAGTTTAACGACTACAAGATCTCGGACATTGTACGGCAGGTCTATGAATTCTCCACAAACTATGATGCACTTAAACGGGGCGTCGAAGATTTGTGCAAAGTCCTGACTGTCGGCAAAAAAGAACGCAAGGCAGCTATGGAGCCGCTCGAAGCTCTGCAAATGAATGAGAATGTGTTCCTGCAATACATCATAGAGCGGGTTTTCGACGATCTCGGATATGCGGAGACCGATTTCGGCAGCGGAAAACAGAACCTCACGACGATCATCAACGGTTTGACGCTGCCGCTGAACATCGAGAAGAAGCGGAAGAAATGGCAGTCGGAACTGATGAACACGTTCACCACGCTGACATCGCCGTTCGTGTCTATCGAGGGTACATTAAAAAATCCCGACAGCACCGCTACGGCGGTAATCTGCGGGGATAAGCAGTACACGGTATGTGATACTCTCGACTTCTTCATCTTTGACCTGCATCGCGGCTGTGAGAAGAACGACATCAAGATAATGCGCTGCGAGATCTGCGGGAAGATGTTTGCAAGCTCCAACGGCAAGGTCAAGTATTGTTCTCCGGAGTGCAGCAAGGGCGCTCGCGTCGGGAATATTCAAAAGGCACGGCTGAACGTGGAGAGCGATCCGCTCAAACGCGAGACTGAGCGCTCGATCAGCAATATGAAGAACAACGACAAGAAGGTCAAGGACGCGCTCGGAGCCGAAAGTCCGCAGTACATCGAGTTTCACAACCTTTTTGGCGACTACAAGGAAGAGATACGCGACAAGCGTGACCGGCTGATACGCGATGTTGGCAAGGACAAGCTCGATCTGAGCGACGCGGAAGAAGCGCTGTGTGCGTTCACACGGGAGCGCGAGAAGAAGCTGGCGAAGAAGGCAAGCGTTTTGCTCTATGCTGCAAAGACGTGACGGGGAGGTGGCAGATTACCACCTCCCCTGTGTCCGGCGGTAGCCGGTTGTTTGTCACGATCACGGGAACGATAACCGATTTTAAGGTTGATGTGACACGTGACAGCGTGACAGATGTGACGGCTCCTGCCGTCCGTTATTGTGCGGCGGCAGCCGCTTCTTCTGCCGCCAAATTTTTTTCAAGGCGGCACATTCACGCTCCCCACAAGTACAGAGAGGAGCGCTTTTAGGGAGTCCAGAGGGAACGGCTGGCGCAAGGGTACTTTTGATAGGAGCTCGCGAACTGTCAAAAGTACCTTTGCGTTACTTTCGCAGAAAGTAACAAAGGCGTAGGTTGTTCCGGACTGTAAAAAAGATAGCTCGACTTTATTCAGCGAAGTTAGCAGTCTGTTATGGTTGCCGGCTTCGCTGTTGGTTTGTCACGGCTGTCACACTGATGTCACGGATGTGCGTGACATCGGTAAGCCTTTTATAGAGCGGGATTGATAACTGCTGTCACGTTTGTCACGATGTCACGTGAATGCTTTTTTTGTAAATAGATATTGTATTATTCCAAATCGTCCAGTTCGTCTGGTTCATTTGGATCGGAAGAATCTATTTGTGCATATAGCCCCAAAATCTCAGGGTATAATTCATCTCCCATGGCATTATGTGTAAAATATTTCATAAGCACATTAGTTATAACATCTTCTATCTCAAGTTGAAATTGTTTGCGAGTATCAAAATCGAGCATTTCATATTGTTTATATGAGATGTCGTGTATAACGAGGATATTTTCAATGTATTTGTCATATAGAAATTTACCGTCGGTTTTATCACGCTGTAGTTTTTTTATATAAGGAAATCTTTCGGGTTTAATACACGAGTTAAGCATTTCAGCTTTTTCTCCATACTTTTGAGGATCGTACCAGTATTTTCCCATGATAAATTCGGGATCTATATCAAGTTTTTCTGATAACCATTCAACAACCTCAAAAGAAGCATATCCTGATTTAAGCGCTCTCGATATAGTCTTGACACTATACCCATATCCTTGTGACAAATCAGAACATAATTCTTTTATATTTGTTTTTCTATATTTTAATACTTGATTGAAGCGTTCTTTGTTAAACGGACACTTCTTTTTTTCTTTATTAGCCATAATACACCTCCACTCAGTGGACATTTAGTTGAAAAATGTCTTAAGAAAACCTATTGACTTTGAAAAAACTATATGATATAATAGAATCAGCCAAAGGACATTAATGTCTTTGGGTATTATATTCAATATCATTCAAAAAGTATCGCTGTTATGGTTTCAAACGATGATATAATGCTCATGTACGGTAAGGAAGCAAGCAACCGAAAACAAGAGATAGACCGCCAGCACTACACTATTCCGAACCAAAGACCAAAAGATAAGCATTGTGGGAAAATCTAAACTTTTGGATTTTCCTACAATGCCAACTA
>JAFZOA010000589.1 GCA_017550775.1 Ruminiclostridium sp.
ATCAACAAGAAGGATCTCCTTTCTGTTCTTGCGTTCCTCGAAAAGCCTAAGCACCTTTTCTATATCGTTCAGGAACACCTTCATATCAAAGGGACGTTCAAATTCATTATAAACGAGTGTCGGAGGGATAATACTCTTTATCTCCGTGATCTCCTTTATATAGCCTATGATGAATAACTTCTTGTCGTCCTCGTTACAGATATCCTTAAGATATATGAGAGCATCGCTGGTCTCAAACACAAAATCCCCGCCGTAAATAATGTAGATATCGGTATCTCCGCGCTCCTTTGATATCTGCTTTACATCCGCGTCCACGATATGTGTGTTAAGACCGGCTTTTTTCAGGTTGTTGGCAAGCGCGTTTGTCATAAAAGCGGCACCACGGCTTATTATAAGTACTTTAGTTCCCATTTTTAATATCCTCCATTATGTTGATAATTGTGTCGTATTCATATTCCGTTGCCGCCTTTATAAGCGCAGCGCACCGGCTTATTTCGTTTTCGGGGACTCTGTATTCCCGCAGTCCCTCTATCATCTCCAGAGCACTGTTCATATCCGATGAGGAAACGAATGAATCGAGAGTCACATATATCTCCGAAAGCTCATCCTGCGAGATCAGAGGCTTATCCGGGTCATCTTCATCCGCTTCATCTCCGATCAGAGGCTTTAACCGTTCGCCGAGCGTACTGCACCGTTCAAGAAGCTCGTCTATGCGTTCGCTCACCTTTCCGGTGTCACCAGCCTTGCCCGCAAGTTCAAGCTCCTGCGCGAGCTCGCCGATTTCGACCGCACCGATTATCCTTGAAGTGGATTTCGTCGCGTGTATCTTTATAGTCGCATTCGGAAGATCACCCGCCTGCCAGAATTTCTCGGTCTCGGCGACGTGATCGTGTATCATTCCCGCATAAGTTTTCAGCGCTGAGATATACCCTTCGACAGAGCCGCAGTTTGTGATGCCGGCCGCGGTGTCGATCTCGCTTATCTCAGAAAGGAATTCAGGAACGACCGGTTCATCTTCATCAAGGATACTGTCAAGATCATCGGCATTACTTATCGGCTCGCTTCCGGGCTCCTGTATCTTCTCCTTCGGAAGATATTGGAGCAGCATTTCCTCGAGTTTCGCGGAATCTATCGGTTTAGTGAGGTAGTCGTCAAATCCCGCAGCGAGATACTGTTCACGCGCACCCGATATAGCGTTAGCAGTAAGGCATATTGCCGGAGTGTTTATGTTCGGGTCTTTCGGTCTTGACCGCAGCTCGTGAAGCGTTTCGATACCGTCCTTCTCCGGCATCATGTGGTCAAGGAAGATCATGTCGTACTTTCTGTCATACGCGAGAGCCAGTCCTTCGTCACCGCTTGACGCCGTATCTATCTTCACAGCCGTCTGTTTGAGCAGGCTCTCAAAGACAGTCAGGTTCATCGGCGTATCATCCACAACAAGTACTCTCGCATCGGGCGCTCTGAACTTTTCGCGGTATTTCTTCCGTGTTCCGAGAGATGCCTTGTATGCCGTCGCGTAATCGCCGAGTTCTTCCCACTTGACTACCTGTTGTTTAAGCCGGAACGAGAATTTCGAGCCAAGCTCATAGACGCTCTCAACTTCCAGTGTTGAGCCCATCATTTCAAGCAGTCTGAGTGTTATGCTCATACCGAGTCCGATTCCCTCGACATTACGATTGCGCTCTTCATCAATACGATCGAACTCGGAGAACAGTTTCTTCATATCCTCCGGCTTTATACCGATACCGGTATCCAGAACGGAAACCTTTAGCAAGATATCATCCGGTTCGTTCTCTATCTTTTCATAGCCTATACTAAATGTAACGGAGCCCTCTTCGGTGTACTTGACCGCATTTGTAAGAATATTCGTTATTATCTGTTTGATTCTTACTTCGTCACCGTGCAGCCGCTTCGGAACATCCTTGCTGATGTTCAGGATAAGCTTTAATCCCTTGTTATCGGCTCTTGTCTGTATCATGTTCACAAGGTCGTTGATAACGGACGAAAGGTCATAATCCACGGGGATGATCTCCATTTTGCCCGCTTCGATCTTCGAGAAGTCAAGAATATCGTTGACGATACCAAGCAGGGTATTACCAGCCGTCCTGATGCTTTCGGAATAGGCGATAATGTTCTTTTCTTCGCACTCGCGGAGTATCATCTCGTTCATGCCGAGTACCGCGTTGATAGGAGTACGTATCTCATGCGACATATTGGAGAGGAACGAGGATTTCGCTTCGCTCGCCGCAATAGCGCGCTCGGAAGCGTTGATAAGCTCACTGCGCTCCTTCATTTCATTGTCGATGTCCTCTGACAGCCACATAACGCGGATAAGACGACCCTTCGGGTCACGCTTTGATGCCACGAAACGCCCGCGCCTCCAGAGCTTTTCGTTGTTCAGGTACTCGATAGTTATGGTATCCGTCTTACGCATACGCCTGTCGAGCGTCGAAAGGTCGATAAACCTGTGGATGTCGTCTATGTACGCTTCGTCGGTGAGGTTATCCATAACTTTAAGCAGCGTTGCCTGCGCGTGAGTACGGGTCGTACCGATAAGATCGTGTACGATATCGACCTGCGACTTTATCTCGGTGAATGTATCGTTGGTAATATCGAGCTCGTGGGCGGTCATATAGATGTTCGCGATGGACGAGATACGCGCGTTCAGGGTCTCCGCCGCCGTAGCGAGCTGGTCACGCTTTCTCTTTTCTTCGTCTATGCTTTCGACAAGCCACAGAACGTGCTCGAGCTTTCCGTCATCACTGCATTTTGAAATTACGAATCTTGCTCTGCACCACAGACCGTCGCGGTTCAGGAATTCCTCGGTAATGGTATTGGATTCTTTGAGTCTTTCGTCAAGCGTGCTGAAATCTATGAATTTTTTCATAGCCTTCTGCGACGAGGTGCTTACTGTTTTTTCCACAACATCTAACGCTGCTTTCTGCGCGTTTTCAACTGACCTTGCGACAAAATCATCAAGCTTTGACGCATGGGTCTTGACCTCACGGAAGGAATTGTTTATAAGATCAACGTCATACATCGAGAAGTAGATGTTCGCCACAGACGAGATCTGCTCATTCATGATCTTTACAACTTCAAGCGCGATATCACGCTCGCTCTTTTCGGCATCTATGTCCTCGATGAGATACATTGCGCGCGCGACCATACCGGTGGGTGTTCTTTCGGAAACGATATAGCGGGACTTACGCCACTTTTTGTCCGCGCTGAGCCATTCCACAGTTATTGTATTGCGGTTCTGAAGGCGCATATTGAGCTTGCTGAAATCCACGAAATCGAGGACAACGTCTCTCGTCGATTCATCGGAGAATTTCGTCATTATCGCGCGGATCATTTCCTGACAATGATTGCGCGTTTCGCCGATCATAGCCGACGCTTCCGCCTTGTTGTTCCTTACCTCGCTGAATGTATCGGTAAGAAAGTTTATCTCGTGCATGGAAACGTAAATGTCTGCGGTAGCAGAAAGCTGCTTGCTCATGCGCTCCATCATAAGCTGTCTCCTGCTCGAACTCATCATTATTATGGAGATGATAAGCACTACAACTATAACAGCGACTATGGTAACCACAAGTATTATCCGAAGCGGCTCGAATACGGCGGTTGCGTCCTTTACGGACACACAGTACCAGTCGTCCATAAGCTTCGTTGCGTAAACTATGTAACGGGAATTGCCATAATAAAACTCAAATGAATCGCTGTCAGAGCTGTTCAGCTTTTCCATTATGGCTGACTCAAGCGTACCCTGACCCACACTGTATTCCTTGCCTACCTCTTCCTTGTCGGAATGAGATACAACATAGCCGTTGCTGTTAACTATGAACTGCAGGTCGGAGCCGTTTCCCGAAACGGATTCCTCGGTTATCGCCTGTATCTTTTTCAGCGACAGGTCGAACGACACAACGCTTTTCCCGTCGGAAAGAGATCTTGCGAGCGTTATCATGACTTCACCCGTCTGTGCGTCAAGGTACGGTCCTACTACAGTAATATTTCCTTTTTTCTCCGTAGCCTCGATATACCACGGACGCTCGGTCGCCACGAAGTCATCCGGCGGTACCCAATCAGTACCGTCAAGATATTCTCCGTTTATGAACGCGTACATACCGGTAGTGTTCTCGCCCATAGTGTTGAGTATAGCATCAGACTGACCTGTCAGATACTCATGTATTTCGGCGTTTGACTTATTGTCTCTCAGCATACCGTCGAGAGTATAGGAGGTCATCCTAAGCGCACTCTGACCGATCAGAAGATACTCATTGAACTGTGTGGAAGTCTTGTACGCGGACGATTCTCCTTTTGTGATGATATTATCCCGCTTTTCCTCGCAGAGCATATTGTAGAATACTAATAATATACCGACGAAGAAAGCGACAACAAGCAGGGTCACGATAATATTCTTGATTATGACCCATTTTTCCTTTCCGATATTCCTGCCCATATCCGATTCCTTTCCTTATATGCTGATTTCATACCTGTATTCACCAAGCTCATCCCACTTCACGACGGTCTGTTTAAGCTCGAACGAGAATTTTGAACCGAGCCCGTAAATGCTCTCGGCAACAAGCGTGGAATCCATCATTTCGAGCAGCTGCTTTGTGATGCTCAGGCTGAGAACCGATCCTGCCGCACTGCTGCTTTGGTTGTCATCGCCTGCAAGCCCGGAGAACAGAGTTTTCATATTCTCCTTCTGTATGCCGGTGCCGGTATCTCTGACATTAACTTTCAGCATTACGCTATCGGGTTCGTCGGGTATTTTCTCGTACCTTACACAGAATGTTACCTTTCCTTCTTCCGTGTACCTGACCGCGTTCATAAGCAGATTTCCGATGATCTGTCTGATACGCGCCTCATCGCCGTTTAAGAAACGCGGGATCTGTCTGTTTATGTCAAGCACAAGCTTCAGCCCTTTCGCTTCAACTCTCGGCTTTATCATATCAACAAGACTGTTTATGACTGCGGAAAGTTCGTAGTCCGCAGGGATTATTTCCATCTTTCCCGTTTCGATCTTCGAAAAGTCGAGTATATCGGTGACAAGACAGAGCAGGTCTGTTTCCGTACTCTTTATTATGTTTGCGCAGCGGGTTATTTCCTCGTCGCCGCTCCTGCCAAGTATGATCTCGTTAGTATCAAGTACCGTGGTGATAGGAGTACGCAGTCTGTCGGACATATTGGAAAGGAACGCGGATTGTTCCTCGCTTGCAGCGATAGCGCGTTCGGAAGCGTCGATAAGCTCGTTACGCTCGGAGCGCTCGTTGTCAATGTCCTCCGCGAGCCACATTACATGAGAGAGCTTGCCGTTTTCTGTGCGCTGAGACACCATAAATCGTATTCTGACCCATTTCTTTGTCACGGTAAGTAATTCCAGTGTTACCGTATCAGTATTTTCAAGACGTGTTCCAAGTGTATCAAAGTTTATGAACTTGTGCACCTCTTCAAGCGAAGATGGGTCGGTCACGCGATCCATGATATAGTTTATCAGCTTCTGCGCATCTTCCGACTTGTCACCGACAAGTCTTGTCACCGTTTCGTTGTCCGACTTGATCAGACTGAACGTGTCGGCTTTGAGATCGACATCAAACATTGCGATATATACATTCGCAAGAGATGCGATCTGAGAGCTCAGACTTCTTGCGTCTTCCGTAAGACGGTCGCGTTCGCGTTTTTCGGAGTCTATATTCTCGACTGCCCAGATAACGTGAGAAATTCCGCCGTCTCCGGTGCGTTCTGAAACTATGAAGCGACCTCTGCACCACTGACCTCTCGAATTGAGAAATTCTATGGTCGCGGTGCCTGTCTTCGCAACGTTTACTTCGATCTGTTCGGGCTTCACGAATTCCAGAACTTCTTTTCTGCAGCTCTCATCCGTAAGCTTCGTCATCGTGTCCTGAAATACCTTCCGGGCGTTGTTGACATCATTACCTATGGCGTTCTGTACAAAGGTATCGTTCATTTTTATTATACTGAACGAATCATTCGGAATATCATAATCGTGAACAGAGGTATAGATGTTTGCCAAGCAGTCGAGCTGTGAGGTAAGCAGCTTAGCCGTATTCTGCATCTTATCGCTGTCACGTCTCTCCTCGTCTATGTCCTCCACAAGATACAAGGCACGAGCCACATCGCCGGTAGCTATCCTTTCGGAAACGATAAAGCGGGCTCTGCGCCATTTTCCCTTGGCGCTCAGGAACTCGGTCGTAATTGTATTGACATTTCTCATGCGCTCATTCAGTGTGGAGAGATCCACAAATTCGAGCATGCTCTCTTTTGAAGACGGGTCGGTGTTTTTCTCATATATCGACAGTATGTTCTGTCTTGCACCGTGTGCAGCAGTACTGCTTTCCGAAATATAGATATCTGAATTGCCTGAGATCGCGTTGAATGTGTCGTTGAGCAGATCAAGCTCATACACCGATATGTATATATCTGCGGTAGCGGAAAGCTGCTTTCCGAGACGCTCCATAACGATCTGTCTTCTGCTCGAAGCCGTCATAATTATCGATATCACCAGTACAACGACTATGACTGTGATAACGGTAAAAAGGAGTATGAGCCGCAGGGGGCTGAACACGGCTGTAGCGTCGGTTATGGAAATGCAGTACCAGTCGTCCATAAGACTTGCCGCGTAAACAACATAATGTGAATCCTGATAATTGAATTCAAAATTATTGCTGTCTGACCGGGTCAGATTTTCCATTATTGCAGCCTGTAGAGTACCTTTTTCGGCGGAATAATCCTTTCCGATCTCGCCGGTGTCGGAATGAGCAACAACAATGCCTTTGTCGTTAAGTATCATTTCCGCATCAGAGCTTCCGGTGGCAACTGATTCTTCCGTTATCTGCTGTACCCGGTCGAGGGATATATCCACCGAGATAACACTTTTCCCGTCACTAAGTGTTTTGCCGACAGCGAGCATGACATTTCCGGACTGTACATCGACATAAGGATCGAGTATTGTTATCTGTCCTTTGTCGGACATAGGCTTTGTGTACCACGGGCGCAAAGTAGCATTATAATCCTCCGGCGGCTCCCAGTTCGTACCGCTGAAAAAGCGCCCGTTTATATATCCGTACAGACCCGTCGAGTTTTCAAGCACAGCACTTCTGATAGCCGTAGACTGGCTTACGAGAAAGTCCTGTATCTCCTCGTCGGACTTATTTCCTTGTATCATTTCATCGAGAGCGTAAGCCGAAAGCTTGATCGAGTCGATATTTGTCGAAAGATACTTATCTATCCGGTCCGCCGCGTTTTTTGCTGCCATTTCTCCCCGCAAGATGATATTGTCATGCTTTTCGTTATAGTTCATGTTATACGACACTATCAGTATCGCAACGAAGAAAGCTATGACAAGCAAAGTTACAAGAATATTCTTGATTATTACCCACTTTTCTTTTCCTATTTTACTGCTCATATCCGTTTCCTTCCATTTCCTTTTTTCTCCCGGCGATCTCCGGACAGCATGTTCCCGGGTTCACCGCATCAGTCGTCCTTTTGTGCTGCCGGTGATATGTACCATGAAAGATGAATCCGAAGAGCATACTATGCCATTATTATTATATCATACAAACTGTTACCAGACCGTTACTGGGCACGCCGTATTTGTGATAAACCGATGATATTTTGGTGAAATTTGTGCGAAATCGCCTGACTTCAACAGTTGATCGCAAAACATTCCGCTGTCAGGTCATATCGGCGTCTCAGACAAGCTTCGGGTCGGTAATGACCACTTCCCTTGCAGGTGTTTTTACTATTATAGCACATACCCGAACGAATTTCAACCTTACATTTTATTGCGGGATGAGTGTGATCTCTGCACTCAAGTTGGGGCTCTGCCCCACTGCACGATGCAGTGAGGTGACCGCCAAAAGCGCGCAGGACGCGCGCATTCAAGCGGTCACCGATGAACACCCGCCGGGGGTCCCTCGGCAGGCTGAGCCTGCACGCATTCCGTATGTTACTACTCAGAAATTGACGAGTTATCTGCCTCGAAGTTCGGAGTTCTCAGAATATCAGAAAAGCCTGCCCCGCCCCACTGCACAATGCAGTTGTGTGACCGACTAAAGCGGTCACCGCCCGTCCCCTTTCGCCGACGGATTTGCGCAGCAATATCATAGACGTATGGATCCAATACCGTACCACGGAACATTAATGGTCTTGTTACAGACCAGACATACTTTTTTGACAAGCTGAGCGGACGGATCTCCGTCCGAATTTCTTTTATTACCCGCGGAGTTCAACATCTGTTGAGATAACAGGCATGAAAAAAACACATCAATTAGAATAATTCTTATATAGTAAATATCTACAATGTGTTTTGTGCAATCCTACAAATCGTCATTTTTCCTCTTGACTATGACGTAACGCAATAGTGTATAGTATAGACAGCGAGGAAAATCATAGGTCGGCGATACAGAAGAAACGGCGTTATTATCCCCGCCGCAGGCGGGGGATAATAACAACAGACTTCTGAATATCGCCGACTGTGAAGCAGGAGGTCACGATTATGAAAACAGACGGAATGACAGTAAACGAGGTCAGCAGGCTGACGGGACTGAGTGTGCGCACACTTCAGTATTATGACAAGATAGGTCTTCTCGCACCCGCGGGACATACCGACGCGGGGTACAGGCTGTATGACGATACTGCGCTGGAGAAGCTGCAGCAGATAATGCTGTTCCGCGAGCTGGAGTTCCTGCTGAAAGAGATCAAGGAGATCATCAGCGACCCGCATTTCGACCGTAAGAAGGCTCTCACACAGCAGATAGAGCTGCTGAAGCTGCGGCGGGAGCATCTCGACGACCTTATAACCTTCGCGGAGAAAATACAGAAAACAGGAGTTATAATTATGGATTTTAAAGCATTTGACACAGCAAAGCTCGACGAGTACACCAAGCGGGCTAAGGAGCAATGGGGCGATACCGCCGCATACAAGGAGTTCGAGGAAAAGAACGGGAAGCGTTCCGCCGCGGACAACGCGAGCCTTGCGGCGAAGACTATGGAGTATTTCACGGAGTTCGGCGCAATGCGCGACCGCGACCCAGCCGACCCCGAAGTTCAGGCGCAGGTGAAGCGGCTGCAGGAGTTTTTCTGCGAGAACTATTACAACTGCACGAACGAGATACTTTCCGGTCTCGGGAAGATGTACGCGGCGGGTGGCGAGTTCACCGAAAACATCGACAAAGCCGGCGGCGCCGGTACAGCAGAGTTCGTTAGCCGCGCTATCGAGATCTGCTGTAAATAAACATCGTGATGAGAGAGCGCGGTTAAGGGGTATCTGCCGCGCTGTGCGGAAAGCGCTAAGTCTGAAATATCATCTCGTAGATCAGCTTAATGAAGAAAACCGATAATACGATAATGAGTACCGGCTTTACTATCTTTGACCCGTTCTTTTCAAAACGTGCAGCTCCGAGATAATTACCTGCGATATTGAACACGCCCGCAATTATGCCGAGCGGGAACAGGACTTGTCCGTTTATCAGAAAAACCACGAGCGCCGAGATGTTTGTCGAGAAGTTTATAGCCTTGGTCAGACCGTTCGCTTTGGTAAGCTCCATTCCCGCAAGTCCGGTGAGTATCAGTATAAGGAATGTTCCCGTGCCGGGACCGTAAAATCCGTCATACACACCTATCACGAATGAAGCCGCGACGCAGATGATGATCGTTGCGGCCTCGCCGTGAGTTTTTCGCGGTGCAAACGCGTCCTTTTTTACAAGCACATATATTCCCGTGAGCGGGACCACAACGATCATTACAATCGTGAATATCATGTCCGGTATCAGAAGCGAAAGCCCTGCGCCAAGCGCAGAGCCGCCTATCGCGCACGGGATACAGAACAGAGCGGTTTTCCACGGTATAAACCCGCTTTTTGCGTATTTTATCGTGGTAACGGTCGTACCCATAAACGCGCTCATCTTATTCGTGGCAACACAACTGTGAACGGGCAGCCCGGTCATCATATACGCGGGAAGAGATACAAGACCGCCTCCGCCCGCCACAGCGTCAATAAAGCCCGCTATAAAAACAAGCGGGCATATAATTATATATTCAAGAAGCATTCTTCTTTGAAGCCTTTCTTGCAGCTTTCTTTCTTTCGAGATTTGATACAACGAGTGCACAGGAAGCGTCGCCCGTGATGTTCACAACGGTTCTGCCCATATCAAATATCCTGTCCACACCCGCGACAAGAGCAATACCGTCAAGCGGCAGACCTACCGACGAGAGCACCATTGCGAGCATTACCATGCCCGCGCCCGGCACACCGGCTGTTCCGATAGAAGCGAGCGTCGCGGTAAGCACTATGGTGATTATCTGAGCCGTAGCAGGCAGCGATGAATATTGCGCATACACCCTGATATATCGCCGTTCCGTCCATGTTTATAGTTGCGCCGAGAGGAAGTACGAACGACGTTACGTCCTTGTCCGCACCCATTTTCTCGCAGCCCTTCATATTTATCGGGAGAGTACCGACGGACGAGGAGCTTGAAAACGCGAATATCATCGCGGGAAGCTGACCTTTCAGGAATTTCAGCGGGCTCATACCGCCCATAGTTCTTACGGCTATGGAATACACCACTATCATGTGAACAAAATAGCAGACATAAGCCGCAAGCAGCACCATACCGAGAGAACCGAGTATTGCCGCACCGTTCGCCGCTACTACCGGGCAGATAAGGCAGAATACACCTATGGGCGACAGCTTGAGTATCATTTCCATGACCTTCATAAAGACAGCGTTGAAGGAATTGATACCCTTCACGGCGGGAGCCGCCTCGTCCCCGACAAGGATTATCGCAAAGCCTATAAACAGCGCCATTACTATTACCTGGAGCATGGTCGCGTTGGAAAGCGGAGCGACAAAGTTCGACGGGAAGATGTTTACTATGGTATCCATGAACGGGGCTGTCTCGGAAGCTTCATAGCTGAGTTCTGAGGTCTCAAGTACGGGGAAGAAATTCCTGAACAGAAATCCGCCCGCAAGACCGACGACGATAGCAAAGGCAGTCGTGAACAGATAATAAATTACTGTCTTGATGCCTATCGAACCGACCTTCCTGATATCCCGCATTGATACGATACCTGCCATTATCGAGAACAATACTATCGGCACAACTATGAATTTCAGCAGATTAAGGAAAATGGTACCAACGGGCTTGATGTACCCTTCTCCGATGTCCGTGTGTTCCTGCATCAGCAGACCCGCGACGATACCGAGAACAAGTGCAATAAAGATCTGCAGCGCAAGCGACATTTTAAACTTCTATTTTTCTTCCATTTGTTGATTCCCCCTTATCTGTGGCAGCCGAGCCTGAAATTTCCGGCTGACGATTTCCGTCCGAGAGTGGTTTTATAGCTGCTCCCGGACGTTTTTGGTTTACTTTATTATATATCATTCTGCCGGATTTGTCAACAGTTCTGAATCTGTCGGTACGGTTAATTCAAATTATGGGCACCTCTAAAAACCGCTTTGAAAAGAGAAAATGAGATAGTTGTACCGAGAGTAAGGAAAGGCTCCGAAAGCTTGCTGACGCAAGGTGAGGAGACTTGACGCAACTATCGGTGCAAGTAGCTCTTTTTCTCTCAAATGGGTTTTTAGAGGTTCCCTTATATGTCTTTATGTATTATATATCGGAAAAATATGTGGTATAATCAGAACAGTAACAATTCCCTATCTGATTTTTCCAATGAACAGGAGATCTATATGCTTTTTCTGGAAGATACCAAAAGAAATAAAGGCTCGGTTTATCCGGGCAATATACTGAAAGTTGACAGCTTTCTGAAACACCGGCTCGATATTTCCGTCCTGGACAGGCTCGGAGAAGAATTTGCCCGCAGGTTTGCGGAAAAGAATTTCACGATGATACTTACGATCGAAGCATCGGGTATTGCCGTCGCCTGTTCTGCCGCGAGGTATATGAACGTTCCGGTCGTCTTTGCGAAAAAGTCCCGCAGTCTGAATATCCCGAAAGATGTGTATTCTTCAAAGGTGTATTCTTATACTCATAAAACGGAAAACAATATCGTTGTATCCGCACAGTTTACCGTAGGTCTTCTGCTGGAATTGACCCTGCCGAAAGAGAAAAAGAAGAAAGAGACCGCGGAGAAATGATCTGTTTTTCTTTGGTCTGCACAACGCTCAAAGCCGACCGGTCGAATATTATAAAACGGAGCAGATGAAAACTATCACCTGCCCCGTTTTATATACCCTTCAATGGAGCACCCCTGTTATGTACCCCTTTTATATTGTGCTATGTTATCATTCATACGCGTACTCCGAGAGGTCCCGTCTCGTCCAGCGGTCCC
>JAFZOA010000590.1 GCA_017550775.1 Ruminiclostridium sp.
AAGGCACTTGTTCAGGTATTCCTCGTAAGACGACTCTGTAACAATGTCAAGCGGCTTTACGGAAGCAGTCTCGCTTGATCTCCAGCCGTCAAGGACCGCTATCGCCTTTATTTCGGCATCTCCCTTTACAAGCAGATTATGTCCTTCGAGGACAGGCGACTTCTCGGTAGGCTCCGAGCCGTTGGTGGTGTAATGTATCTTCGCACCCTCGATCTCTGATACTATCTCGACTTCCACGGTGCCGTCGAACTTGTCCACAGCATGGAATTTAGGCTTCGGGACGATCCTCTGTATCTCCAGAGTTTTGACCTTGCCGACCTGTTCTCCCTTTGAGTTGAACTCGGCAAGCTTTATAGTGGCGGACTCCCTGAACCCGAGCTTCTTGGTATAAAGTGAAGACCCCGTATCCGGCTGAGACCCGTCAAGCGTGTAGTAGATCTTGTCTCCAGCGTTGACCGGTTCAGCTTTCAAAGCTGTATATTCGTCTGTGTAGTACAGCAGGCACTTCACATACGACGCGGCAGACGCGGTTACGGACGAAAATGCCGAGAATGCACTTGCGGACATAATGAACGCGAGTACCGCACCGCATAATCTTCTTGATTTCATAAAACTTACCTCCGGTTTTTTACTGTTTATCTCAATATCTCTTTTATTGATCGTCATCCAAAGCATCGGGTATATCTGTATCCGATATACCGTCTCCGAAATAGTTCACAAGTCCCGCAAGCTTATCCGCGTTGAAGCCGGATTGATAATGCCAGTCAAGATCGAGAACGTAATGGTTCACCATGTCGTCGGCTATGAACTTTATCGTCCCGAAGTTGTAGGAAAGCTTATGTATATCGTCGATCACGTTCTTGCAGTCCTTTGCGAACTCCCGTATTGTCATCTGTGCGTCCGAAAAGTTTACTGTAAGGTTTATCAGATCGCCGTCGGTAAGGTCTGCGGGGGTTTTATACATCTCTGCGTCCTCACCGAAGAGCTGGGTCTCGATATCCACGCTCTTGATATAATCACGGGCTATAGTATCGTGAAGCTCACTCGCGAGCATATTCTGAATTCGCTGCTCTGCGTATATCCTCTCACCCGTTCCTGCGGAAGCAACGACGGATATTGCGGAAAGAAGCGATGATACGCCGATGAGACATACGATGATGACTATACTTCTGATGTCTATCTTGATACGGAGCGAGTGTTTTCTTACAACGGCAAAAATGATCTCAGCACCGAGAAATATCAGCATCACGGGAGAAAGCCTGATTGCGGCATATGCTCCTATCGGAGAAGTCGCAAGTGATATGAGCAGCGCAATGCCCATAAATATCAGCGATGCGGCGGAAGAAATAACACCGATCACATATACCGGACGTCGTTTTGTTGCAGAATGAACGAGTCCGAAGCTTCTCTGTTCCGCAAACCTTCTGTCAAGCGCGGCATTTTCCTCTTCGAGCTCCTGCTTCATTTTCTCAACAGCATTAAGGCTTTCCCGGATAAGCTCCTCCGGAGTCGGTACGCTCTCTTCTTCCGCATCGGAAATGACAGGCTCGTATGTATCGTCAGCGGTGGTCTGTTCAGTTATGTCGGTTCCCTTGTCGTTTTCGGGAGCATCGGTCAAAGTCTCACTCTCTCCGAAGACCGTATCTTTAAGCTCGGACAATCTCTCACCCCGTTCAAAAAAAATACTATTCATAATATTATATCATAACAATACAGAAATTGCAAGCTTTTTTTATTCGATTTGACAATATACTGTGATAATGCGGTAAAGACAAGGAAAGCAAACAAAAAACGGTATCTCAGACATATATACGTGAGAGATACCGTTATTTTGTTATATACGCATTTCTGTGTCGATTTCGCGTAAAGTTTCATCAATAGCTTTCGCGGCTTTCTTGCCCGCTCCCATAGCCGAGATCACCGTCGCTGCGCCTGTGACCGCGTCACCTCCGGCATATACGTTATCACGCGTGGTAAGACCGTCCTCGGTCACGATTATCCCGCCGCGTCTGTTTACATCAAGACCTTCTGTGGTCGAGGTGATCAGAGGATTGGGCGATGTTCCGATAGCGATTATCACC
>JAFZOA010000591.1 GCA_017550775.1 Ruminiclostridium sp.
AGTCGGGAACGACTATCCTGCTCGTATCGCACAGCATGGAGGACATTGTGCGGTACGCGGAGAAGATACTTGTGATGAACCACGGCCGGCTGTTCTGCTACGAGGACACGGACATTGTGTTCAGCCACACGCGTGAGATGAGACAGATAGGACTCGGGATACCGCAGATATCGCGGCTTTCGCACCTACTGCGCGAAGGCGGGATGGGTATCGGAGAGGACATATACACTATTGACAGAGCGGAAGAAAGGTTGTTAGAGATACTGAATGTTAAATGATATAACTATCGGACAGTTTTTCCCGGGAAATTCCGTGATACACCGCATGGACGCCCGGTTCAAGATAGTGCTGTCGGTCGTGTACATGGTGATGCTTTTCATCTCGGCGAACTTCTGGGGGCTCGGGATAAGCTGTGCGTTCATGGTAATGGTATACGCGGCTTCGGGGATAAGCTTCCGCATGATACTGAAAAGCCTGAAACCGGTGATACCGATAATCGTGTTCACGGCGATACTTAACCTTATCTTTGTGAAGGACGCTGAGGCTGTACCGCTTGTTGAGTTCTGGGTGATAACTATCTACCGCAAGGGGATAGAGACCTCAATATTCATGGTAATGAGGATAATCTTCCTTATTGTGGGAATGTCGCTGCTGACCTACACAACGTCGCCGATCGTACTTACGGACGCGATAGAAAGTCTGATGTCACCTTTGAAGGTGGTCAGGTTCCCGGTACACGAGCTTGCAATGATGATGACGATAGCGCTTCGGTTCATACCGACGCTTATAGAAGAGACGAACAAGATAATGATGGCGCAGAAGGCGAGGGGCGCTGCGCTTGACACGGGTGGTATCATCTCCCGCGCGAAGGCGATGATACCGATACTGATACCGCTGTTCATAAGCGCTTTCAAACGCGCGAACGAGCTTGCGACGGCAATGGAGTGCAGGTGTTACAGAGGCGGAGAAGGACGAACAAGGCTGAGACAGCTTAAAGCGACGAAGATAGATTTTCTCGGCACGGCGCTTTCGCTGTGCGTACTCGGAATGGTAATAGTTGACAACATAGTGTTTTAAGATCCTGACAACGACGGACGTCGGCCGGGACTTCACCCCGGAACAGCGGACGCGTATCAGAGAGAGCACAGTCAGTGACCGATGTATCCGTTACGCTTTGCGTACAAGTCGGGGAAGAAATGATAAAAACACATGAGAAACCTTAAAATTAAGATATCCTACAACGGCACGGCCTACCACGGCTGGCAAAGGCAGGACAACAACATCACAGTACAGGAGGTCTTCGAGAGCAGCGCAAAGAAGCTGCTTGGCGAGGACGTGACCGTACACGGCTGCTCGCGCACCGACGCGGGAGTCCATGCGCGGGAATACTACCTTACCCTCCGGACGGAGAACCCTATCCCCTGCACCGGCTTTATCCGCGGCATGAACGGGATACTTCCGGACGACATCGCGGTACATGGCTGCGAGGACGCGGCGGAGGACTTCCACGCGCGGTTCTCGTGCAAGGGCAAGGAGTATGTGTACGTGGTGAACACCGCGCCGGTGAAGGACGTGTTCGGGAGCAGTCTTGCACTGTCCTACCGGCGGCCTGTGGACTGCGGACGGCTCGACCGCGCAGCAAAGCTTTTCGTCGGAACTCACGACTTCGCGGCATTCTGCAAGGCGGAGGCGAAGGAGCACCTCACCTCGACCGTGCGCACGGTCTTCCGCTCGGGCGTTACCGCCGAGGGTGACAGGGTGATGTTCACGGTGAGCGGGGACGGCTTCCTGCACAACATGGTAAGGATAATGGTGGGAACGCTCCTGTATGTGAACGAAGGCAAGCGGGACGAGAGAGACATTGAACGCTCGCTTTTGTCCGGAGAGCGCTCTGACGCGGGGATAACCATTCCGCCGCACGGACTTTACCTGAATAAGGTTTTCTACGATGAGACAATATATAAGGAGAATGTATGAAAATTCCCGATATGTCGGAAGTTACCGGAACCGGCAAAACCAGTCAGAAACCCAAGAATGTCGATCTCGGAAAGTTCCGGAAGAAAAAGATGCAGAGCAAACATCTGCTCCGGCTCATAGTTATTCTTCTCGCGGTCATCGCGTTCGCGCTCGTCTGGGTCAACGCAGACAAGATCTTCGAGCCCCTGAGAGGTATAGCTTCCAAAGTGGAAACAAAGACCTCGTATGATGTGGGGTTCCCGATAGAGCTTCCCGGAAGCGGCGACTATTCGCTCCGGAAGTTCGGCGAGACCTTCTCGCTCCTCACCGACACCTATCTCTTCGCCTACGATACCGACGGAGCACAGCTCTACGCGCTGAAGCACGGCTACAGCAACCCCAAGCAGACTACCAACGAAAGGCGCGTCCTGCTCTACGACAAGGCGGCGTATAACTTCGCCCTCTACAGCAAGTCAAGCCTTATCTACCAGAAGACCGTTGACGACAAGATCGTATACGCAAGTATCGGCGATGACGGGCTCGCCGCGATAGTCACCGGCTCGTCAAGATATTCGGGCATACTGTATGTGTACGACGACGGCGGAAACTGGAAATACACCCGTAAGTTTGCGGACGAGAACATCATGCAGGTATGCTCCACAGGCGACGGAGAGCATATCGTCGTGTCAACGCTCAGCGCCCGTCACGGGGACATCATCGCCAACTACTACCGGTTCTCGATAAAGAAGTCAGACGGCTACGACTGGAAGTACACCACCGAGACAAGCAGCCTCCCCTGCGGTCTGTACGCGGACAGGAGCACTGTGATCGGCGTGTGCGACAACACCGTGGTCGCGATAAACTGCGACACCGGAGATGAGCTCGGCGAATACGGTTATACCGGTGAGCTGCGGCACTTCTATATTTCCCCGGAACGCACGGTATTGCAGTACAACGATATCTCCGCCACCAGGAATGTGCTGCTCGTACTGAGCAGATACGCGGCACCGATGGCGACCGTGAATGTCACCGCAAGCACGAGCTGTGTGTGCTGTGACAAGGACTGGATATATGTACTCGACGGCGCGAAAATAAAGACCTTCGACGAAGACCTTATAAACGAGGCGATAACCCCGGTCACGGACGACGATTTCACAGAGTTCGTCAAGATCGGCGACAGCGCGATAATGATCGGCTATGAGACCCTCAACAAGACAGATATACAGTACCCGTCGGTGGCGGCGTAGCCCCCTGCGGACCGTATCGGCTGCAAGCGCGGTAACACCCCTGATCCGGCAAAGACAGATAAAGAAGAACATTCATTCTCACGGTGCCGACGGTGCTGTGAGAAAAGGAGACAAGTATGGGAAATGACTTTTTCTGGTTCTACGACGTTTTCGTCGTCGCGGTCGCAGCGGCGACACTCTACAACGGCGCAAAGAAAGGCGCTGTCTCGGTGCTTATAAGCGCCGTTTCGGCTGTGATAGCGTTCGTTGTCGCGTTCACTTTTACCGGTGTGATCTCAGACCGGTTGTATGACAACCTCTTCCGGGACAGGATAGAGGACTATATGGAACAGCGACTCGGGAATGTCCTTAATGAAGAGATGATCTCGGGGCTCTCACAGGCGGATATGTCAAAGACAAAGATCGGCGACGCGTACCTCGCCGAGATAGTCCCCGAATACGACGACCGCGGAAACGCGCTCCTTGACCTCTCAAAGACCGACCTTACCGAGACAGGCATCGACAAGGCTGACCTGAGAGGCTTCGGCATCGGGAAGGACTTCGACTGGTCGCTCGTCAAGCTCGGGCATATCTCCGTGTCAAAGACCGACGTTGAGAAGTACGGGCTCGGCAACATCGTCCTGTCCTATGTCATAGCATCGAATCTCACATCCGGCGACGTATTCCATGCTTTCACCGATATTGGCGACAAGCTCTCCGAGACGGTCTCCCCTTCCCTCAAAACTCTCGGAAACGACCTCTCCGCCGGAAGCCGCGACGCTATTTATAGCATTACGGTCTCGATCATCACCATGGCGAACGGGACATACGGCGACCGGATCATGGACGACATAGTTACCCCGACGGTCATGTTCCCGCTCAAAGCGATAGTGTTCTGCATACTCTTTGCGCTTGTGATGCTGATACTCGCACTGATAGCGAACGTGTCCAAGCTCATAAACAAGATACCGATAGTCTCGTCTGTCAACGGCGTGGGGGGCGCGGTACTCGGTCTGCTCGAAGGCGGAGTGATACTGCTTCTCGTGTGTATCGTCATCCGGCTTCTTATCGCGGTATGCGGAAGCTCGCTCGTATTCCTGAATGAGATGACTATTGACAGGACGTTTATCTTCCGATATATATACAGCTTCGACCCGCTGGCGTTCTTCGGATTGACGTAAAGCGTGCGATGCACGGATATAAACGGTAAAGCAGAGAAAAAACACTGTAAAACAGAGATAATCTTATCTTTGCGCCCGAATTGTAAATCACTCCCCAATTATCAATTGTCAATTTAACGAATAAATGAAAGGACAACTAAACTATGAATATGATGTGTTCAAGATGCCACAAGCGACCCGCGGTCGTGTTCATGTCGGGAATGAGCGGTACCCAGAAATTCGAGAACGGGTACTGCCTCAAATGCGCGAAGGAGCTCGATATCCCGCAGGTCAACGAGTACCTCAAACAAATGGGGCTCTCAGACATCGACATCGACAACCTTGCAAACCTCACCCCCCAGTTCGGGAAGGAAGACCTCGATCTTCTCAACGCCGACCACCCCGATGACGACGAGGACTTCGATGAAGAAGAAGACTTCGACGATGACGAGTTCGATGAGGAATACGACGAGGACGACGATGAGGCTGTGGACGGCTTCAAGCAGGGCGGAACAATCCCCGCCTTCTTCCAGCGCTTCTTCGAGCCCAATGCAGGTAACAACACTTCCTCCAATCCCCCTGCCGAGGCTGACAAGGAAAAGGCCGCTCAGGATAAAAAGCGCCGCGCCGAGGAAAAGAAGCGCGCCGCCGCCGCCAAAAAGCGCAAGTTCCTCAATACGTTCTGCGAGAACCTTACCGACAAGGCAAAGGCGGGCAAGCTCGACCGTATCATCGGGCGTGACCGCGAGATCGAGCGTGTCGTTCAGATACTCTCCCGCCGCTCGAAAAACAACCCCTGTCTCATAGGCGAACCGGGCGTCGGAAAGACCGCGATCGCCGAGGGTATCGCCCAGAGGCTCGTTGCGGGCGAGGTACCGTTCAGACTTCAGAACAAGGAGCTTTATCTGCTCGACCTCACGGCGCTCGTCGCAGGCACCCAGTTCCGCGGACTGTTCGAGAGCCGTGTGAAGTCGCTCATAGAGGAGATCAAGGGGCTCGGGAACATCATACTGTTTATTGACGAGGTACACAAGCTCGTCGGCACCGGCGACAGCGAGGGGACCATGAACGCGGCGAATATGTTCAAGCCGGCGCTCTCCCGCGGGGAGCTCCAGGTCATCGGCGCGACCACGTTCAACGAGTACCGCAAGCATATCGAGAAGGACAGCGCCCTCGAACGCCGCTTCCAGCCCGTCACGGTCAACGAGCCGTCCATAGATGAGACCGCCGAGCTGCTGCGCGGGATAAAGGGGTACTATGAGGAGTTCCATAAGGTGCAGGTTCCGGACTCGCTTCTCATGCCCTGCGTTACCCTCTCCGAGCGCTACATCACCGACCGCTTCCTGCCCGACAAGGCGATAGACCTGCTCGACGAGGCGTGTGCCTGCGCGAGCATAAAGAACGAAGACCTCACCGCGTATCAGAAGTGTAAGCTGCTCGAAAGAGACCTTGACCGCCGCGAGGAAGAGGTCACAAGCGCGGACG
>JAFZOA010000592.1 GCA_017550775.1 Ruminiclostridium sp.
ACATTATCAACATAATCTGCCATTATGTATGTAGGTGCTACGATACCTACTCCGACAATAACACCGAAAACAATTTCTATAAGACTGTTCTGATTGCTTTCTATTATCGCGGTATTGCCGTTTATTTCCGCAGCAAAGTCATAATGATTACCCTCGTCGTCCACGCGGTAGAATTTCAGCATTTCATACGCATCGGGAGATACGCCAAGCTTTTCAAGGTCGAACGTCATTCTGAATGAGCCCGGAAGTACCTCTTCATCTTCAAGACCTGCGTCAAGCTCATACGCCCCAAGAAGTATCCCGTCCGGCTCCACAGATTCCGAAAGATTCTTCGCGCTTTCAAAGAATTTATCTTCCGAGACTTCCTCAAGCTTGAAATCCCGGTCTTTGTCGAGAGCGTTTTTTTCCGCGGAAATGGTTATGCCTTCTATCGGCTCGATCGAAAACGCCTTACTGCTGCCCTCCGGTTTAAGCTCAATGCCGCTGTCCGAGTCGTCGTTTCTGCTCACCGAAACGCTGTCTATGCTTTTTGTCGTCTTTTCCCCGATGAGCGGCAGCAGGAAGCCGGGCTCGGTAAAGCCGGTGAGCAGTATCGCCAGCACGAGTGTGATGCACAGCAGGACTGTCGGGAATTTGTATTTAAGCGGTTTATTCATTTTCATTTCTCACTTTCTTTTCAGTCATTCCGTATCACGAAAACGTCGTCGAACTCTTCGATGAACTCGTTCACATAGTCGTTCCCGAACTCCCCGATGTGCAGCGGGTCGTCCTTTTTGGTATCGCTTCCGCCTGTGCGTTCGCTTATCTTGCCGGGGATAAAGATAAGCCCGAGAATTATCATAGTTATGCACGCAAGGATCAACACTACACGCAGTGGTGTGTAATTCACGGGCTTTTTGCCGTCCGGCTGTATGTACTGCGGCTGAACCGGCTGCTGCGGGTACTGATACTGCTGTACGTTCTGCCGGACTGTCGCCTGCTGCATTGCCTGCATCGCCTGCTGCTGTGCGGCGGATATGGGCTGAAGCGGCGGTGGCGGCGGTGTCTGCTGAACGGGCGGCTGCGGGGACGGCGGTGGCGGTGGTGTCTGCTGCACGTGTACGGCAGCCCCGTACCGGTACCCGCAATACCCGCAGAACAAAGCATCACCATTGAGACTGTGTCCGCAGCCCGGGCAGAATTTGGTCTCGTTTGCCGGAGCGGGGGGCTGTACGGGAGCGGCGGACGGCTCCGGCGGCGTTGCGGTCATGACCTTTTCTCCGCACTCTCCGCAGAATGTCATTCCTTCCGCGAGCGGAGAACCGCAGTTGCTGCAAAATTTAGCCATTTTCGTTTCCTCCTTATTTTCTGTTCATTCGTATCCTGATCTCGTCAAGCACAAAGTCGTGCTGTTCGGGTGCCGTCAGCAGAAATCCGCTGTACGCGCCCGCTCCGATCTTTATTTTCGTTTTGTCGGAGCTTGATGTCAGCTCCCGTATCTTGTCGTAACCGGCGCTGAAGCTGTAATGTACGTCTCCGTGCGCGAGAAGCCCCGTTATGAGCTGCACGAACAGAACAAATCCGTTATTGCTCGGAACTTCGATCTCGGCGCCCGAAACGCCGTCCCGTCCGAGCGTGCATTTCATATTCAGCCGAAACCCTCTCTTTGCCGCGTAGAACAGACATATCAGCAGGTCGAGCACGATCATTCCCGCGATGGCTATCCCACAGTAGAGGAGCGCCGCGGAAATGTCGTCTCCGGATTCAAACGCGAGTATCAGTATGCAGATAAGCATGGCAAGCACCGCGCAGACTATGTGCATTATCTTGAAAAATGGCAGGCAGCCCCACACAGAGCGCGATGCTGTCCATTGATACCCGCCGTCCGGGGTTACGGTTATCCCTTCGGGTATTGGTCTGTCGAGCCGTATATAGTTTGTATCGTTTTGCGTCAGTGCGGACATTTCCTGCTGTACAGGTACTCCGCAATTCCCGCAGAAGGTCGAAGCATTATTCAACTCCGAACCGCAGTGAGGACAATAATTAGGCATATCCGGTCTCCTTTTTCATTTTGCTTATGTGTGTTTGTGCAAACTATATAAACATCTGTCAAAGTGTTGAACCCATTTGTATAATATTATAACACATTTAGACACATAAATCAATAGCTCGCTTTATATTCGCGGTTTTCTCTTGCAATCATTTTTGTGAAGGTCAGACCTGCTGTGTTGTATCATGTAATGCTTATTCTTCGACCCGCAATTAAACAAAAGAATATCTGTACCCTCTCGATTAACGGATATGGCTCGTTTCAGATTGCAAGCAGATTGAGTAAAGAGAAAATACTAACTCCTACGGCGTATCTCGAATTAAAGACCGAAGGTAACATAGGAACTCTTAAACCGTATCACTGGTCTGACAGAACTGTTGACAAAATGCTTAACAAGATACACTTGTCACATTCATCAGCTTCACAATAGTCGCAGATAGCGTCTCTTGCGCTGAACAATGATTCATATTCTTCGATAGTCATACCGACACCCCTTTTCTGCACATTTTTCCATGGTATTTTGTGCATTAATTGCACATTTTTCCAAGAAATGGTACGGCTCTTCTGAACCATACCCTTACCTGTATTATTTTCCTCGCTTCTTTAGCTCCTCTTTGATAGCATTTAACAGACGCATCCATTCCGGCTCGTCTATATCCGGATCGCCATACGGCTGTTCACCGTAGATGTGCTTGTCCCCGTGCTCCTCGATGTCGGTCTTCATAACACTCAGGTCACGGTCACTCAGATACGACAGTAGAGTAAGAATATATCCGGCGATCGTAGGGTTTCAGTCGGATCTCCAACGAGTCTTCCATACCGTCGTATGTCGTAGCTTTGACGGAATGGCGCTTAGTGGTCTCCATCCATTTCTTGACATAACCATAGACGGTTTCTTTAGAGGTGTTGAGCTGTCGATTGGTCAGGAGCTTTGCGTCGTAATCAGCAGCCTTTTGTCTCACATCTGTCTTCGACTTACCATATAGGCATACTATGTTAGGCTTGCCATTGTCTTTTTTTCCGAACTGCTTACGAGCAATCCACTGCCCTTTACGTCCTGCACGTTCAACAAAAGACCATTCGCCTTGACCGCGTTTCTTCTTCTCTGCCATAGACGACCCCCTCCTTTTTGGACTACAACGTGGACTGCAACCCAAATAGTATTAGATGATACTTAATGGTACTTAATAGCACTCGACCAATTATATCATATTCAGAGCAAAAAGTAAAGACCCCGCTGAACCCGCATTGTTAAAGGGTTTCACGAGGTCTTAACTTGGAGCTGATAGTCGGAATCGAACCGACGACCTCATCCTTACCAAGGATGTGCTCTGCCGACTGAGCCATATCAGCTGATTACAGTAATTTATTATATCACAAAATTCCCCGCTTGTCAACACTTTTTTCAATTTTTCTCTGATTTTCCGTCAAATCGTCTGTAAAACCGGCTCATTCCCTTTAAAAATGGGGAGTGAGCCGGTCTGTATGACACTTTGTTTCCGACAGAATTTCTCAGTTCTTCAGGCTCTGGAGCGGAGCCGGGATATGTCCGCCGCGGGAAATGAACTTCGCCGGTGAGAACCTGTTGACCGACATGACCGGACCGCTTCCGAACAGACCGCCGAATTCCAGAGTTTCTCCTTCCTTCATGCCGATAGCCGGTATCACGCGCACTGCCGTAGTCTTGCTGTTGACCATGCCTATCGCGGCTTCGTCGGCTATTATCGCAGAGATCGTTTCCTCGGGGGTATCTCCGGGGACTACTATCATGTCCAGCCCGACCGAGCAAACCGCCGTCATTGCCTCAAGCTTTTCTATACAGAGCGAGCCGCGCTCCACAGCCTCTATCATGCCCGCGTCCTCGGAGACGGGTATAAACGCGCCGGAGAGACCGCCTACACGGGAGGAAGCCATGACTCCGCCCTTCTTGACCGCGTCGTTAAGCAGTGCGAGCGCCGCCGTGGTACCGCAGGCACCGCAGCTTTCCAGACCGATCTCTTCGAGGATATGGGCAACCGAGTCGCCGACCGCGGGAGTTGGAGCGAGCGACAGGTCAACGATACCGAACGGTACGCCGAGCATCTTGCTTGCTTCTGTACCGACGAGCTGACCCATGCGGGTGACCTTGAAGGCGGTCTTCTTTATAGTATCGGCGATCTCGTCGATGCTTGCGTCGGGCATCTTTGCGATAGCCGCTCTTACCACGCCCGGGCCGCTCACGCCGACGTTTATCACGCAGTCCGCCTCGCCTACGCCGTGGAACGCGCCCGCCATGAACGGGTTATCCTCCACCGCGTTGCAGAACACGACGATTTTTGCTGCGCCGAAGCAGTGATCCTTTGCGGTAAGCTCGCTTGCCTGCTTTATAACCTTGCCCATGAGCGCGACGGCGTTCATGTTGATACCCGCACGCGTGGAGCCGACGTTCACCGAGGAGCAGACCTTCGTCGTGACGGAAAGCGCCTCCGGGATAGACTCGATGAGCTCACGGTCGCCCGCAGCGCAGCCCTTGTGTACGAGTGCGGAGTAACCGCCGACATAGTTTACACCGGTCTCGTCGGCTACCTTCTGGAGAGTCTCGGCGAACTTCACCGGGCTTCCGTTCGCCGCGGCGGCGAGCATAGCGATCGGGGTGACCGAAAGACGCTTGTTGATGATCGGGATGCCGTAGCGCTTCTCGATGTCCTCGCCGGTCTTAACATGGTTGCAGGCAAGGCGCATCATCTTGTCATACACCTTTGTGCAAGCCTTGTCGATGTCGCTGTCGATGCAGTCAAGGAGGCTGATACCCATTGTGATCGTTCGGATATCGAGGTTTTCCTCCTGTATCATCTTTATCGTTTCAAGAATATCATTTGAATTTAAAACCATTGCGCCGCACCTCTCATATCCTGTGCATAGCGTTGAAGATGTCTTCGTGCATTACATGTATCTGGAGCCCCATTTCCTCGCCCGCCTTGTTGAGTTTGTCGGCAAGCTCGGCATAATGATCCTCACACTTTGTAATGTCGATAAGCATGGTCATGGCAAACAAATCCTGCATGATCGTCTGTGTGACGTCCATAACGTTTGCGTTCGCCTCCGCGCAGATCGTACAGATCTTCGCGAGAATACCTACTGTGTCCTTTCCTATTACCGCAACTACTGCTCTCATATCAATGTTTCCTTTCTCTGCGGTCACACCGCGTTTTGCAATAATAATATACATTATACTATATTTTTGAAAAAAAGTAAAGATAGTTATAGACAAATTTTAAAAAAAGTAGTATAATAGAGAAAATGCTATGCCGAACGTAAAAGAGGAGCAGTAATCTCCTGAGCACCGCGGCATGGGAGAAAAAATGCGGAGGGTGAGCAATGATACCGTTTGACCTTCATTCGCACTGTGACCTGTCCTTCGACGGCGTGAGCAGCGCGGAGGATATGGTAAGCACCGCGGTCTCGCTCGGTATGCGGTATTACGCCCTTACCGACCACGTTGACCTCGGAGACCATGCAGACCCCGACTTCGACCTTGCTGCCACCGTGAACGGCGCGCGGGAGCAGATACCACCGCTCAGAGAGCGTTACGCCGACCGCATCACGCTTCTGTACGGCGTGGAGCTCGGACAGCCTGCGCACGAGCCGGAGCTTGCGGAAAAGCTGCTCTCGGAGAACGGCTATGACTTCGTTATCGGCTCCGTTCATAATATCCGCGGATATGAAGACTTTTACTTCCTCGACTATACAAAGCTCGACGTTACAAAGCTTCTGGACGCGTACTTTGAGGAGCTCCGGGAGACTGCGGAGTGGGGAAGGTTCGATGTTCTGGCGCATATCACCTATCCGCTCAGATACATAACCGGCGAGTACGGCATAAACGTCGATATGAACAGGTATTCCGGTGTGCTTGACGACACATTCCGCGCACTGATACGAAACGGCTGCGGAATAGAGATAAACACCTCGGGGCTTCGACAGAAGATCGGGGTCACGATGCCCGACTTACCGCTCGTGAAGCGGTACCGCGAGCTCGGCGGGGAGATACTTACCATAGGCTCGGACGCTCACCGCACCGACGACCTCGGCAAAGGGATATCCGAGGGTATCGCGGTCGCCCGGGAAGCGGGATTTGACCGTGTATGTGTATTTGTGAAACGAAAACCAACGTATATTGATACAGCCAATGTACAGAAAGGAAGATAACATGAACAAACTTGTGGAACTGTTAAGAAAGAATGCCCGGCTCACAAACAACGAGCTTGCGGTTATGCTCGGGAAAAAGCCCGAGGAGATCGAGGCGGAGATCGCCGAGCTTGAAAACCAGGGGCTCGTGATCGGCTATTCCGCCGTTATCAACGAGGAAGAGGTCGACCGCAACTGCGTTACCGCCTTCATCGAGATCAAGGTGTCCCCCCAGGCGGAGAACGGCTACAACGAGATAGCTACCATGCTCGCACAGTACAAGGAGGTTGACAGCGTTTACCTCATGAGCGGCTCCTTCGACCTGTCCGTGACCATTCGCGGCACGAACCTGCGCGAGGTGGCTCTGTTCGTATCGGATAAGCTCGCGCCCATCGACGGCGTGCTTTCCACCACGACGCACTTCATTCTGCGCCGCTACAAGGAGAAGGGCATTGAGTTCCCGCTTGTGGAGGATGATGAAAGGGGCATGGTGGGTCCGTGATGAACTACGAAGAGATACTGTCCAAAAAGACGCAGCAAATAAAGTTCTCGGGGATCAGGAAGTTCTTTGATATCGCGGCTTCCGTAAAGGATGTTATCAGCCTTTCGGTGGGAGAGCCGGACTTCAAGACCCCGTTCATAATCCGCAAGGAGGCTATACGCACCCTCGAAAAGGGCAAGACCGCGTACACCTCCAACGCCGGTCTCGATATGCTGCGCGAGAGCATCGCGGGTTATCTGAACGAGACTATCGGCGTGAAGTATGACCCGAAGCACGAGGTCATCGTGACTGTGGGCGGCTCGGAAGCGATAGACGCGACGTTCCGGGCGCTGCTTGACCCGGGAGACGAGGTGCTGGTGTGCGAGCCGAGCTTCGTCTGCTATGACCCGCTTATACGCCTTGCGGACGGAGTACCCGTTCCTATCGAGACAAAACAGGAAAACAAGTTCAAGCTGATGCCGGAGCAGCTCCTCGCGGCGATAACCCCCAAGACGAAAGCTCTGGTACTCCCCTTCCCGAACAATCCCACCGGCGCTGTGATGCGCAGAGAAGACCTCTCGGATATCGCGGAGATACTGCGCGAGAAGGACATCATAGTGATCTCGGACGAGATCTACTCCGAGCTTACCTACGGCGACGAGAAGCACGTCTCTATCGCGGAGTTCGAGGGTATGCGGGAGCGCACGATCGTGATAAACGGTTTCTC
>JAFZOA010000056.1 GCA_017550775.1 Ruminiclostridium sp.
GCTGCTGCGATAAGCGGCGGTCAGCTCGGCTCTATCTTCGTAACAACAACTATCGCTCCGGCGGTCGCGACCGTCGTCTGCATGATCTTCACATGGCTCAGATACGGCAAGCCCGATGTTTCGATGTGCCTTAACGCTTCCCTCGCGGGACTTGTAGGCGTAACGGCAGGCTGTGATGTGGTGGACGCTCTCGGCGCAACAGTCATAGGCGTTGTTTCCGGACTTCTCGTAATAGTCGGCGTATGGTTCCTCGATAACGTGCTCAAGATAGCCGACCCTGTCGGCGCGGTAGCGGTTCACTTCTGCAACGGCGTCTGGGGTACTCTCGCAGTAGGCCTTCTCGCAAACCCCGAGGTTCCCGGCTATGCGATAGTTGACGGCTTCGGCAATCAGATCTACGGTCTCTTCTACGGCGGCGGAGTAACTCTCCTCGGATTACAGTCTCTCGGCGTTGTTACGGTAGCTGCTTGGACAGCGGTAACTATCTCGGTAACATTCCTCATCATCAAGAAAACTATCGGTCTTCGCGTCAACAGACATGAAGAGGTCGTCGGCCTCGACGCGACCGAGCACGGTTTACAGTCCTCTTACGCAGACTTCATTCCGTCCATGCACATCGAAACCACAGCCTCCGGCAAGGAGAAGGAAGTCGCAAACGTTATCCCCGTTGTATCGGAAGAAAAGGCTGTTCCCGTACAGCATGTCAAGGCGGATAACACCGCTTCCGACGTGAAGATGACAAAGGTTGATATCATCACCTCGCTTGAAAAGTTCGACCAGCTCAAATCCGCACTCTACGGTATCGGCATCACCGGCATGACCGTTACCAACACAATGGGCTGCGGCATGATGAAGGGCAAGACGGAATACTACCGTGGAGTCGCGGTAACTCCGCAGCTCTTACCGAAGGTAAAGGTAGAAGTGGTAGTATGCAAGGTGCCTGTTGATGACGTGATAAGTGCAGCCAAGAACGCGCTGTACACCGGCAACCTCGGCGACGGTAAGATCTTCGTTTACGACGTTGAGAACGTCCTCAAGATAAGAACCGGCGAGCACGGCTACGACGCATTGCAGGATAACGCGTGACGATTTAAACTGACAATTGTGGTATCGCCTTGCGGCGACAGATCTGAATCGTGACAAGACCCGATACTTTTCATCGTTTTGAAAAGATATCAGTTTCAGCTCAGAGATGATACATTCCCCGCCTCGTGCGGGGAGCGTAAAAAAGGCAGTTTCCTCTCATTTATATATTGGCTGAAAAAAAGGAAAGACACGACGGGAATACCCGCCGTGCCTTTTCTTGTTTTATGGTCATACTGCGGACAGAAAAGCTTTCTCCCCCGCAGAGGCAGGGGAGAAAGCAGATATGTCGTACAGACCGTATTATTTCTGATACCCCATGGCAAACGCGATCTCTTCCGCCGTGGCGTTCATCTTGTTGAGACCGAGCTGTTCAAGCGCCTGCTGCTTAGCCATATCGGCGGGATTAAGACCCGCAAGCTTGGTCGCGCGCTTCATGGCGATATTGTTGTACATCACCTTCGCCGTGTCGTCGTCGAGAGTGAACGGACCCTGACCGAGTATCTGTCCCTTGTAAACGCCGAGCTTTTTGAGGACTATCCTCTTCGCCGCGTCGTCGTCGATCACGACACCGGGGATATTCTGCGCGTGAAGTCCCGTCTGTGCCTGCGCCTTTATCTTGTCAACCTTGCTGTCGAGATAGTTTTCCACATAGGTCTTACGGTCTTTCCCGTCGCTGTAGTCAAAAGCCTTGTCTGCGACCTGTGAGACGGCTCTTGTAAGAATACCCGCTCCGCTTGCTATAAGCCCGAGTATTCCCGAAGACATACGCCGCTTTTTCAATCTGGAGCGCATAACGTCCTCCGGGGTATTATTACTATCGCCCACGCTCACCACATCGGCAATTGAAGCGCCGAGACCGCCGAGCGCGCCGAGAATGCCTATCCCGGACATTACGGACGAGAATATGTTGCGGTTGCGCTGTTTTCTCGCGTTGAGCCCCGCCATGTCATGCACCTTGAATATCGTGTTGTTCATGGTGCGGTCCGCGGCGGAGATAGTCCCGTCATAGTTCGGGTCGTTCACGTCCTTTGTTTTGTATGCCCTGTTGTTCGCTTTGTTCAGATTTGCTATCTCCCCGTATCTGTACGCAGCCATTCCCGACCCAAAGGCATCGAGGGTGGAGCCGGCAACTCCCGCCAATCCGCCTATGATCGAAAGAACGCCCGAGGCTACATCGTTCTTCGCGAGACCCGAGATGCCCGCACTCGCCTGCGTAAGTCCGCCGAGCGTACTGCAGCCCGCGGATATGGAGCTGAGAATGGACTGGCGGCGGACTATCTTGTTGCGATCCTTTGCTTCTATCGCCTTTTTCCCGTGCCTGAACATTCCGGTCGCGCCGGAGATCGTCCTGAGCGAGCCGAAGCCGATGCTCGTCCAGTTCATCATTCTGTTATGCTCTTCTATCCCGCTTTTTTCCTTATCATACGCTTTGAGTTCTCTCTGATATTTCTGCTCCGGCGTTTCCGCGTTGGTTTTCGCAAACGGAAGTCCTGAAAGCATGCCTGCGGCAGAAATACTGTTCGCGCTCGACGGAGCAGTGGCATTTTTCGACGGTTCCTCGGGCTTCACGAGCTCTCCGGGATCTCTGACCGCAAGCTTGCTCGCGCTTCCGAGAGTGTCAAAAGTGTCGCAAATATAATCTATCGCGGTGGTCCCTTTTTCAAGAAAGCTGTCGGCTTTGTCCGCTTCTGTCTCCTGGGGACCTTGTATATTGCGCGGGTGAGCAAGGTCAAATATCGCCTCGATCTGGTTCTCTTCCCGCTCCTGACGAGTGAGCGGTGCCATAGCCGAAGCAAGGGAACCGTCCTGCGCGGCATTCTCAAAAAACGAGCCGAGATCGGTATAATCGTTCAAAGTCATCACTCCTTATTTGCCGGACAGTTCCTTATTTCTTGTATCCCATAGCCATTGCGATCTCATCCACCGTAGCATTGTCCTTGTTCAGCCCGAGTTTTTCGAGAGCATTCTGTACGTCCTGATCGACGATGTTACCGCCCGCCTGATTGCCGCCCGTGCCGAGGTCGTGGAGCTTCTTCGCCCGCTTCATGACGATCTTGTTGTAAATGTCATTTATCACGTCATTATTGTTGATGTTAACATCCTGGCTTGTGTTCATGATAGCTCCGTTGTAGATACCGAGCTGTTTGAGCGCTACCCTTCTGGCCTGATTGTCGTCGAGGTTGATGCCGGGAACGATCTGCTGACCGGCCTGATCTATAACTCCGGCGCTTGCCTTGGTTTTTATTTTATTTATCTTTTTGGTGAGATAATTGGTGACATAACCTTTCCGATCATTTTGTTCGCCGCTTGTGAATGCTTTGTCCGCAATACCGTTTGCTGCTCTTGTGAGAACGCTCGTACCGCTCGCTACAAGACCCAGTATTCCCGAAGCCACACGGCTCCCGCCCGCAAGTCCCACTATCGGAGCCGCAAGACCCGCGAGAGAACCCAGAGTGCCTATACCGGACGCTATCGACGAGAAGATGTTTCTGTTGCGCTTTCTCCCCGCGCTGAGACCCGCCATTTCGTTGACCTTAAGAATGGTGTTGTCTTTCGTATGAGAGGCATCCGCTTTTCCCTTCAACGTTTTATTACCCTTGAGCTTGGTTATATCATGATATCTTTTCGCCGCGACGCCCGAGCCTATCGTATCGAGCGTACCGCTCAACAGACCGAAGCTGCTTCCCACGATCGAGAATATTCCCGCAGCCTTTGAGTTGTCCTTAAGTCCTTCCGCACCCGTGCCGATCTGCATTCCTCCGGCAACTGTCTTACATGCTGCGGAGACCGAGGCAAGTGAGGACTGGCGGTAGACGATCCTGTTTCTTCCCTTCGCGGCAGTAGCCTTTTTACCGTGCCTTACCATTCCGGTGACACCCGCGCCGACCTTGACGAGTCCGGCTCCGATATGCCCCCAGTTCATGGCTGTGTTGTGCGTCTCTATTCTTTCCTTTTCCGCATCGTAGGCTTTTTTATCCTCGTTGTACTTCTTAAGGTCTTCTTCATAATTCGTTGACTTTGCGGGATCGGGCTCCGTCGGCTTGGTAAGCTCATCTACGCCCTTCACCCCAACCTTGCCGGCACCGCTCGCAAGGCCGAAAGCATCGCCTATGTAACCGAGCGCCTTTATCGCTTTGTCCGCCCGTTTACCGTGTCTGTCGGAAGAGGTCTCCTGCGGTCCCTGGGGAATGTTCGGCCGGTTCCCGAAGTTGAATATCGTATCCAGATCCTGCTCTAAATTCCGGTTCGGCTGCTGCGGAGGACGCGAAGGCTGCGGAGGGCGTGGCCTGCCGTCGTCATTATCGTCGTCATCGCCATCATGATGATCGTTATGCTGCTGTAACGGACCGTTCGGAGGTCCCGGTTGCGGGCCTCCCGGCTGTAACGGCGGCGGACCTCCCGGCGGCGCTCCGGGAGCTCTCCCGGGCGCACCCTGAAGCGACCCGTCCGATTGCGAAACCGAATGATCGGAGACGTTCCGGCTGTCACCCGACGACGAGGCGTTAGTATTGTTGGCATCGTCCTTTAAAGCGTTGTCAAAAAAATCCCCGAGGTTCAGATCATCATAATCATTCACAGCCGATCCTCCTTACTGATCTTATTTCCGATATCCCATAGCCATAGCGATCTCGTTAACACTGGCATCGTCCTCGTTGAGCCCGAGATCTTTGAGCGCGGTCTGAACATTTCCTTCGGTGTATTTGCGAGTATTCTGATCCTTAGCACCTAAATTACAAAGCTTATTGGCGCGCTTGAGAGCGAGCCTGTTGTAAGCCTTCAGTAATACGTCCTTGTCATTGTACTTGAAGTTCGGATCGGGACCGTCCTTGATGTTACCTGTATATACACCGAGCATTTTGAGAGCTACCATTTTCGCCTCGTTATCATTGAGGACTATCGGGGTCACCACATTCTGCGCGGGATCTCCTGCCAGAGCCTCTGCCTTGATCTTTGCGGCTTGCTTGTCAAGGTATGACTTCATGTACGCCTCGCGGTCATTGTTTTCCTGACTCTCAAAACCTTTGTTTAAGAAATCCGATACGCCCTTTGTCAGCAGACTTGTGCCGCTCGAAACAAGCCCTAATATTCCCGATCCAATGCGGCTGCCGACAAAAGGTGCAACTGCACTGGCTACGGAACCTAACGCCCCGATACCGGACATCAACGCGGAATAACGATTCTTCTTGTGTTTGGTTTTTGCGTCAAGACCCGCCATTTCGTTGATCTTAAAAACAGTATTGTTTATTTTGCGGTTATTGTCGTTCCTATTGTTATTGTCTTTTACTATCAGCGTTCTTGTAATATTACTACTGTTAACATTATTGAGATTTGCTATCTTTTTGTAGTGTCTGGACGCAATGACCGAACCTACCGTATCAACCACGCCTCCGGCAACTCCCAATACGCCGCCTATGGTAGAGAAGACATTCCCGACATCACTTGCATTATTAAGCCCCGATGCTCCCGAGCCGATCTGTGTTAATCCGCCAAGAGTTTTAATCCCCGCGGAAACAGAACCGAATATAGACTGTTTGCGCGCGATACTGTTTCTTCCCTTTGCGGCGACAGCCTTTCTGCCGTTTCTGTACATACCGTAAATACCGCTCAGGGCTTTGACGGTTCCCGCCGCAATATGTCCTATATTCAACGCGGTATTATGTTTTGCAACTTTTTCTCTTTCTTCCGCTTTTGCTTTTTCCACGTCAAGAGCGGTTTTAAACGAAAGCGGATCTTCATCGATGTTTGTGAGATCCGATCCGGGCGCGCCTGCGATCGCCGTTGGTTTAAGCTCAGCCATGCTCTTTACGCCTAACTTGCTTCCGCTGCTCACCGCACCAAAAGCACCGGTCGCGTACCCAGCAACCTTGTCCGTTGCGTCCAGAAAATTATGCACTTTTTCCTCTGTGGTCTCCTGCATATCGGCCGGTAAATTGGCTTGCCGTGTCTGGAACTGAAACAGCTTCTCTAAATCCTGTTCTTCCTGTTGTGCCTGTGTCAGTACCTGATTTCCGCCCGGCTGTTGTTCCTCCGGCTGTTCTTCCTCCGACTCCGGTTCTTCCTCCGGCTGTTGTTCCTCCGACTGTTCTTCCTCCGGCTGTTCTTCCTCCGACTCCGGTTCTTCCTCCGACTCCGGTTCTTTCTCCGGCTGTTGTACCGGCTGTGCCGGTTGTTTTTTCTCCTGCTCCGGTTGTTTTTGTTCAGTCGTGAGCACTGCCGCTTCATTCAGATTTTCTCCGGTATTATTCGATGCTTTCACAACAC
>JAFZOA010000593.1 GCA_017550775.1 Ruminiclostridium sp.
CGCAGAGAGAAACACAGACGATACATAAAAAGCGTTCTCTTGAACTTCCCGAAAAATCAGCGGATATGAAAAGAATATTCGCTTATCTATGCCAAACAAGAAAGATTGACGCAAAAACGGTAGGTGATTTGGTTCACGACGGTCTGCTGTATCAAGACAAACACGGAAATGCTGTGTTCCTACATAAAAACAACATTGGTGAAATCGTCGGTGCTGAACTTCAAGGCACAAACAGCTACAAACGTTTTAAAGGTGTTGCGGCAGGAACAACAGATAGCGTATTCTGTTTGAATATTGGAGTACCAAACAGAGCATACGTTTTTGAAAGCGCAATTGATTTGCTGTCTTTCTATATCGTTGCTGACAGAACGCGGATACAAAACTCGGTACTTGTATCTATGGCGGGATTAAAACCGAATTTGTTGAAACAGTTCTCCGACAAAGGTATGAAATTGTATTCCTGTGTCGATAACGATGAAAAAGGCATAAAGTTTACATCGGAGAATAAGCTGATACCGTGCAACAAGATATTAAGTGATAATGGTGTCAAGGACTTCAATGAGCTTTTGCAAAAAATTGTAAACGACAACGAATTGGAAAAGTTCAAACAGGAACATTCCGCACCAATAATACCAAAACAAGAAAATACAAGTCCGAAGATACAACACTCCCGACGTTGATTTGCAAAACTATTGTTTTTACAAAATTAAAAAATCATCATTTTTGAAAAAAGCCCATTTTGGGATTTCTTCAATATCTGCCTTTTTTTCAAAAATGCAGAAAACGGGTATTAGGGTGTCCCTAACTCAATGTCAAAATATAACGCGGAGCGGGACATTTTGGCTATTGAGTATAGCTAAAACTTACGCATATAAGAAATGGGCGGCGACGTAAATACAAAAAGTGGCTCCCCGCAAATAATAGACTTTATCCATAAAAGGAGGTTTGGCAGAATGGATAAAAACACAAAGTCCCTCTCTGTGTCGTTTCGCGTTGACAGCGGTATTGTTTCCCACAATAATCGTGACTTCATCGCTAAAAACGTAGATAGCGGACGTATCAAGGATAACATAACTTATGTCCGGCAAGATATACACGAAGTTTACAATGAGCTGTTCGGAACTGCGCTTGCGGAATACAATGCAAAGCAGAAGAAAGCAAGCAGAAAGATTACGGATTACTATGAGCATATCCAAAAGTCTGATAGAGTAAAACCATACTATGAGATAGTAGTGCAGTTCGGTGATATTGAGAGCTGCGGACAGAATTCGGGCAGATGGGAACAGGCTAAACTTATGCTTGATGAATACATAAGAGGGTTTGAGCAGAGAAATCCAAATCTGAAAGTTTTTAATGCCGTAATGCACTTAGATGAAGCAACACCGCATTTGCATATAGATTTTATTCCAATCGCCCACAAGGTAAAATCGGGTCTGTCCGTAAAGGTTTCTATGAAGGGTGCATTGCAGGAACAGGGTTTCTCTGCGGCAAACAGACTTGATAATGAATGGAAAGCCTGGGAAGAAAGCGAGCGTGATGTGATGATCTCAATTCTGCATAGCCACGATCTGAGCCGTGATGTGAAAAATATCAATCGCGCACACCTTGATGTTGATGATTACAAGAGATATGCCGCACAACAGCTTGAAGTCAAAAAGCTGAATGAACAGATAAACAAACTCAAACAGAAGAACAGTGAAGATATTACAGCGGACGAGGTTTCGCTGATTATCAATCAGAATGATGTTATGCGATCGGAGATTATGAAACGCGATGAAAAGATTGCTGACCTTTCAAGGAAGATCAATGCAAAGCTTGTACCTTATAATATATACTCCGATGAACTGTTGCAGTTTGTGACCGCAGAACTTGACAAGTCCAACATAAAGTATATTGAGGACAGCACTGCTGTATATGTTCCTGAATACGCGCTTGAAATGACAAAAGCTATATCCGATACTTTCCGTCCGGTTGATAAAAGCAGTATCCGCGACAAAATCAAACTTGACATTGACAGGCTCGTTTACACTTGTAACGACTTTGACGATCTGCTCGATAAGCTGCGGGAACGCGGATACAAGATAAAGCACGGAAAGCATATCGCTATAAAACCGCCTTTCGGTGAAAAGTTTATCAGAATGAGATCGCTCGGTTTTCCGTATTTGCAGAATAACCTTGAAAAGCGTATGGCAGAAAAGGACATATTCATCAATTCTGTGAAAGCCAAAAGTGCGGAACTTCCTGTCTTTGCTCAATCGTTCACCGAAACGGTCATTGATATGACAGTTGAGATTAAGCATTTCCGACTTGCACCGAAAAAGTACGACAAAGGGGTTATCTATGTTCTCGATAACGACAGCAATATATCGAATATCGCTAATCAGCTCCTTACGATAAGTGATTATAACATTCACTCCTCGGAACAAATGTATGATATGGAAAAATCGGTAAAGCAGAAGATCTCCGATTTGAGTGATAACGTGAAAAGTCATTCTGATGAAATTGCAACATTGAAATCAGATATATCGCAACTTCATTTTCTCTTTTCTGCTTTGTCCGTTTCTTCCAAAAGAATGGACGCGATGACAAAAACAAAGATAGCTGCGGCTCAACAGATAGCTAATCGACGCGGTATCACAACAGAGGAAGAAATCACTGCCCTTGAGAAAATGGTTGATGAGGTGTCAAATGCTATAAGATCTGCAAAGTCCGAACTATCAGAGGAACAGAAAAAGCTGAAACGTGTGAATGAACTGATCGACACCTATGAGAAAATCGTCAAGGGCAACTATATCGACAATCTGATAAAGGCGCAAAAAGAGCTGGCGAGGGGGAGTGATAGCGCTAACTTGAAAAAGCAATAGTCTTTAAGATACCAGGGAGATCAATTGTTCAATAACGCCTAAGTTGACATATTGTGTTTAATCGACCATTTTATATTATAAATCTTGACAAAGCTGTATATATGTGTTATAATTATTGTGGTTTTTTATGATTTTCAACAGAATTATTACTTGCCGTTTGTAAAATATTTACTAAAATGGTATCGGAGGTAAAAAATGCCTAAAACAGTAGAGAAGAAAAAAATAAATATGGAAGAAGCACTTTGGCAATCTGCGGATAAACTTCGCGGCTCTGTAGAACCTTCAGAATACAAACACGTTGTTTTGAGCTTAATCTTTCTCAAATACGCAAGTGACAGATTTGAAGAACAGCGCAGCAAGATAATTGCTGCCGGCAGGGAGAAATTTGTTGATGTTAAGGCTTTTTATACACAAGATAATGTTTTCTTTCTTACGCCGGAATGTAGATGGTCATATATTATGGAGAATGCAAAACAGGATAATATTGCTCTCCTTATAGATACAGCTCTTAATACTATTGAGAAAAATAACGATCAGCTAAAAGGAGCGCTCCCTGATAACTACTATTCTCGGTTAGGTTTAGATACGTCGAAATTATCCGCTTTGCTTGATGTTATTGACGGGATAGAGTTGACCGCTGACAAAGAGCAGGACATCATCGGTAGAGTTTACGAATATTTTTTAAGCAAGTTTGCATTAAAGGAAGGTAAAGGAAAAGGTGAATTCTATACACCAAAGACAGTTGTAAATCTTATTGCCGAACTTTTAGAACCGTATTCGGGAATACTCTATGACCCGTGCTGTGGCAGCGGCGGTATGTTTGTACAGTCTATAAAGTTCGTAGAAGCACATTCGGGAAATAAGAAAAATGTTTCAGTTTACGGACAGGAGCTTACTAATACTACATATAAACTTGCGAAAATGAACTTGGCTATAAGAGGTATATCCGCAAATCTTGGCGAACAAGCGGCTGATACCTTCTTGAACGATCAGCACAAAGATTTAAAAGCAGATTTCATAATGGCAAATCCGCCCTTTAATCAGAAAGATTGGAGAGCAGACAGCGAACTTACCTCTGATCCGCGTTGGAACGGTTACGATGTACCTCCCACAAGCAATGCAAACTATGGTTGGATTTTGAATATAGTATCAAAACTGTCCCAAAACGGTACAGCAGGCTTTCTGCTTGCAAACGGTGCTTTATCAGACAGCGGAACGGAGTTGTCTATAAGAACACAGCTTATCAAAAATAAGCTGATTGAGGCTATAATCATTTTACCGCGAAACTTGTTCTATACAACTGATATAAGTGTCACTCTTTGGATACTGAACAAAAATAAAAAAGCTCGTACTGTTGAGCAGAACGGAAAAGTAAAGCACTTCCGTGATCGTGAAGATGAAATTCTCTTTATGGATTTAAGGCAAATGGGCAGTCCGTATGAGAAGAAATACGTCGAACTTACGGAAGATGAACGTAAAAAAGTTACAGATGTATTCCACGCTTGGCAACAGGAAGGATATGAAGAAACGTATAGAAATATCCCCGAATTCTGTTATAGTGCCAATTGTAGTGAAGTAGAAGAAAAGGGATATACGCTTGTACCGAGCCGCTATATAGAGTTTATCAACCGTGATGAAAACATTGATTATGATACAAAGATGACCGAATTACAGTCTGAACTGACAGAATTGCTTAAACAGGAAGAACAATCAAAGAAAGACTTGCTCGGTGTATTTAAGGAGTTGGGATATGAGATCAAATTATGATGTTTTAGGAAATCATATCCGGTTGGTAGATACCCGCAATATTGACCTTGCGACTAACAAGGTGCTTGGAATAAATATTGATAAGTATTTTATGCCCTCTGTTGCTAATGTAATCGGTACTGATTTAAGCAAATATAAACTGATAAGCAAAGGATTGTTTGCTTGTAATCCTATGCACGTTGGACGTGACGAACGTCTTCCTGTAGCTTTATATACCGTAAGGTGATTGACAAGGTAATGTTAGTATGATATAATAACAATTGAGCTTTATGTAGCGGGGTGATAATAATTGTTGGTGCAAAAAAGGATTAACGGTGTTTTATATGATATTAGCAAAGCTGAAATGATTGCGTCCTATGCGTATCGTGACTATCACGAAAATGACTATTATTGTGAGGAGCTCTACCAAAAAAATAACGGCGAATATTTTCTTTTGGGTTATGGAAACTGTGAAAGTAAATACGCCTTACACCCTAATCAAAAAAGTAAGTATGGAATTGGCTCTGATATTATTCCCCTTTCAGATAGCGAGGCAATTGAATGGATGATAAAACATTCTCGCGGTACATACAACAGGTTATATCGACAAAAGCACTAAACGACTTACCGTTATGAAACACGATAAGTCGTTTTTATTTCAGTATTGTTTTATTCTTTTCCACTGTTTTCAATGCTTTCAAACAAAGTTAATTCTAATTGGCCTATGTTAATCGTTTACACGGCTTAACAAAGAACTTTCTTTGATTTTATTATAAATTCTAATGTTTTTAGGCTCAAAAATGAAGAGATAGATTTAGCTACAAAGTCAATTGACTTACGGCTTGATATATGGTAGAATAAGGCAAATTCATAGGAGGTATGTGCTTATGTTAAAAATGCCGTCTAAAGCATTTAGAAACCGATGTACTGCTTTTTCTCTTTCAGAACTGACCTTTGCAGAGAATAAATTGGTTGCCGACAAGCATTATAGTGACTGTATGATGCTCGATGAATTGTTCTATGAGCAACTATTAACATCTGTTGAGAATAACTTCAACCTATACTATCCGCCTGTTTATGGAATTTTCAATGGAAATTGGTCACCAACAAGCATAAAGCCTGAATTGTTGAAAAACGTCACGGAAATGGTAAAAGAAGTTGACAGGCACGATACTCCGGTAAAAGTCAAAGACCGTTTTAAGGGCGATATAGCAAAATTTGTGCTTGGTGGAGAAGTGCGATACGCTTGTATTGACAACTGTAAACTGACATTTGAAACACATACAGCTTTATGTAAAGATGTCTATGACCGCTATTATACGCTTTTGGAAAGAGGATATATATAAATTGTTAGTCACAAAACAGCTTACCGTGAAAAACACGATAAGCTGTTTTTTAGTATGCCTTATTTCTTATCAGCATTGACGTTATCACCGTCACTCACAATTGCCTCCGCAAATAGGGTTATCAGCTTTTCAATCTGCTTTCGCTTTTTATCAGGAAGTGACGCTATCATCAAGTTGATTTTGGGATTGTCGTTATAGGGGCTTGTGCCGAAGATCAGAAAATCAGTAGTAACATTTAGGGCGGCAGCTACTTTTGCCAAAGACTGCACCTTCATACTGTTCTTTCCTGTTTCGGCGGTATCTATAAAGTCTGTTGACATCTCGGAAAGTTCTGCAAGTCTTTCGCGGGTATATCCTCTTTCTTTTCGGGTCTGCCGTATTCTGCTACCTATTGCCTCGTTTGAAATATCCACGTTTAAACGCCCCCTTTATATATATTATAGCAAGATTTAAGGACATTATAAACCGAATACAATCGGATATAAAAACCGAATATAATACGAATTTTTATTGACTTCCAAATCTCTAACAGCTATAATAAAGTAAAGGATGGTGATTGTAATGTACGATAAGACAAAAGCGGTCTGTTTTTCAGGACATAGAACGCTGTATGATCCACAGGAAGTTATTGAAAATAGGCTCGAACAAACAGTACGGGACTGTATCTTCAAAGGAGCAGACACGTTCATAGCAGGCGGTGCATTGGGGTTTGATATGCTTGCTGAGCATTTGATTTTACGTCTGTGCTTGGAATACCCACATATCAGACTTGCACTTGCGCTGCCGTGTCCTCCTGAACAGCAGACTTTAAAATGGAATGACCAACAGAAAGCAGAATATAAGGACATTATGGAAAGAGCCAACTATTGGAGCGTGCTTTCCAAAACCTATACAAGCGATTGTATGCTGTCCCGTAACCGTGTTATGGTCGATAACAGCTCTACTTTGATATACTATCTCCGACAAAACAGAGGCGGCACATTCTATACTGTAAACTATGCTCGTAAAATGGGCTTATATTTGTTGCGGATATAGCTATGTCAATGGTTGTTCTTTTATACGGTAGATATCGTTAATGTTCATTTCTCGGATACGGCAAAGGAGACTGTCGCGGATAAGCTCAAAAGGCTGATATCTACGGATGCAGAACTCCGCGAGGGATAAAAGAAAAGCGGACGGATAAACCGCCCGCATACATATCAGCCGTAAAGAATGGTGTTTGCTATATCCCAATCATCTTTTTCAGGGTGGGAGTCAATACTTTTTCATCTCCTGACAAAAAGAACTCCCCCACAGTTTACCCTGTGGGGGACGCTCAGTTATTTTGATGTCTATTTCGCCGGCACGGTCGCAATATCGCTTCCGTAAACCTTCGTCCACTTGCCGTCAAGGTAAGCCTTTACAGCGCATCAAAAATCTAATAAACGGAATTACGCAAGAGAGTCAATGTAGTTGGTGAGCCATTCTCTGTCATAGAAGTGTTCGAGCTTGCAAATTGCATAATCCGGCTCCGCACCCTGGTCAACGTCATAGAACGAACCGTTCTTTGTGTAGCTCAGGCGGAAGTTGCTGGAAATGTTCATTACCGCGCCTGTTGCCGTGGAGATAGTGCCTACCGTGCAAGCGCCGCCGGAGGACTTCTGACCGATTATGGACACATTAGAATCCTCCTTGAATACGCAGGGAACGAGGTTTCCGCAGGAGAAGCTTACCGGAGAGGCAAGGCAGAAGAGATTGAGTCCCTTGCCTGCGAGTGTATCTTTGGAATTGTATTTGCCGTCGAAATTCGTGTCTGCCTTATAGTAGTTCGTTACGAGAGCGCCGCTCTTTGAGTTTTCGACGCTGATGCCTGCCTTTCCGAGGAAAGCCGCGATAGTGAATACTGCCGCGTCAGCATCTCCGCCGGTATTGCAGGAAAGGTCAAGAACAACATTCTTTATGGGGCTGTCCTTGCGGTTTATCTTGTTGACAGCATACGAGATCGCGCCGAAAGTACCCGCAATGGTACTCGGATCATCGTAATTGAGTTGATCTATATATGCCATATCCATTCTGAATTTGTCGAACGTGATATATGCTGTATCTCCGACCTCTTCGTAAGCGGGAACACCGTCAGGATAAAACTTTGCTCTTTCAGCCCTATGTGCTCCGAAGCTGTCGGCGAGCGTTTCTATAGCGTATCCACCGCCGTATTTTTCATCAAGAGTATTTATATAATCAACTCCGGAAGCGTAGGAACTCATATTATAAGTGGTATGTCTGTCATCAATGACGTCGGTAACTATCGAGTGAAGCTCCCTGTCTATTGTCTTTGATTTTGTCGAAAACAGCTTGTAACCGGACTCTCTCTGCAGTAAAAGTGTTTTGAAGCTGTCAATACTGTGCTTTTCTCTCAATCCGTAAAGATTATCCATTGCAAAGCAGAACTCACACGCGCTGAATGATGCAAGCTCCTCGCTGATCTTATTGGTCGCGTACTTGCCGTTCTTTCCGTAATACACCTGTCCGAGCTGGGTGTATTTGCCGTCAACGTAAAATTCTGCCTGTTCTCCACGACAGAATATGAGAGATCTTCCGTTATAGAGAGCCACACCTAACTTGCCGGGTGACAGGAATATATCGGAGAAGGTCTGAACGGGTATGTAATACTTGTCTCCCTTACGAACAAAATCTATGCTGTAATCTGCCGCGTTCATAGTAACGGGGTTGCCGTAGCGCTCAGTAGATTTGACTGTTTTCAGTCCGGTGATCCCATCGGTAGTATCCCAGACCGTGAGGATAATATCTATCAGAGTCTTGCTTTCCGCTGTGATGAAGCCGTCAAAATCCCAGTAAGAAATGGTGTCATCGGCAAAGTTGATCGTTGCCGTATAGCCGCTCTCTCTTGCGAGGGTAACGGTATCGCCGTCTTTTTCCACCTTAAGATTGTAGGTCCCGTGATTGTTCATTTGCATCAGACCTATCAGGTACTGTACCATGTCATCGATCTCAATATAAGGAACATCGTTGACTCCGTTCATGAAGTAGAGCTTTGTCTTTTGTTTCTGATCGCTGTATGCATAGAAATAAGTGTTTACGCTCTTGCTTGCGACCTTGTAGGTCTTTTCGGCTGTCGCAGTTGCGGTAACAGATGTGCCGTCAGCAGACGCGATCACCTGTGTACCCGCCATTGACGTGAGCATTACCGCGCTTGCAAGCACGGCGCTGATCGTTCTTTTGAGTCTTTTGTTCATGTTATAATACTCCTTTGAATAAATTTGTATATATCAATATATCCGGAATGCATCGGATACACCGATAATCTTATTACAACCGGCGTTATCTGCGTTTTCTGCTTGCAAACGCTATTGCCGCAGCCGCACCGGCAAGCGCTGCCGCAGAGAACAGCTCATTGCCCGTTGCCGGGTTATTTTCTTCTGCCGCGTCAACCGACGAAGAACCGCCCTCGGTTTTTACCGTAAAAGTAAGGTTTTCATCAAACAGCGCGCCGAAATCCGCCTCTTCACCATTGAACAGCACCGCGACGGTACTTGTCAGACTGCCTGCGGCAACATCCTTTTCTGTAACAGTATATACATAGTTGATGATCTCTTGCTTGCCGGGTTTCAAATTGCTGATATCAGCAAGGGAGTAATTCTTTACACTATCGCCTATGGAAACTGAGATCTCAATGCTGCCGATACCATAAAGATCAAAGCCGCTGTTATTTTCTACTACTACGCATCCTTTGAGTTCGTCGCCTGCTTTATAAGTCACATCTTCCGGTTCACGATTCAGATTTAATATCGAAAAGGTCTCGGTCTGCGGATAGCTTCTGATCGGAAGATTATCGTACTCAAAATTGTCATCGTTCAGATCAGCATTCATAGCTCTGAGGCGAGTAATGATATCCGACCAGTCTGTCCATGCGTTTATATCGGTAAGGCTCGTTCCTACATAGCTCTCGCCGGGATTAACCACACCTTTTGCATAAAAATTAACTTCTTTATCTTCTTTCGCATAGAATCCCTCATTCGCCAGCTCTTTATAGAAGACCGTGCTCTTATCGTCTGCTTTTGCTTTGATAACTATTGAATACTTTTCCCCTTTCGGGATATAGCATGTCTTGCCGATATCCGCAACGTGATAGCCGGCGTAATTGAAATGATCCTCTGCGGTCGCGACACAGATCCCGTCAACAGGGCTTTTGGCATCGTCCGAAAGCAGATAAACGCTGAACTGGACGTCTGCATCGGCTTCCGTAGTTTCAAGTCCTATGTAGCGAGCGGTGCAGTTGTTTTGGGCAGTGAATACATTTGCCATATATACATCGCTGTCGAAAGATACGGAATAATTCTCGTATGTCGCAAGAAAGTCATACATATCTATATTGCGCGAAAAGTGATCTTCGGAGGTGTCAAAGTCGAAGCTTTCGGCAAGCGTAATACTATGGTCGTAATAAGAAAGCAAGAAATAACCTGTACCGGCATTTCCCC
>JAFZOA010000594.1 GCA_017550775.1 Ruminiclostridium sp.
TCCCGCTCAGCACGAAGTAGAATACAGTCATGCAGATAAGCGAGATTATGCTGACGAATATTGAGATGATGGTCGATATTTTTAAATTTTTTATCATTTCCGGTCCCCCTTTTTTATAAACGGGTAAAATACCCGATCATCTTACATTATACCATATTTTTCCGCTTATGTCAACGAAAAAACGTCTTCGGAAGCGTCGGTCTATTGCTCAATGATACCGTCTCTGCCCCATTTCACGACCGTCCTGTAACCGAGTTTTGCGTACCACGGCGCGACATGTGTGTAGTGGATATAGCTTATATCAAATCCCTCATTCTTAAGTATCTCCGTCGCGTTCGCGACTATCGCGAGCCCTATGCCTTTTCCGCGGTATTCCGGGCGTGTTCCTACACAGCCGGGACCTCCGGCTTTTATTGTCCTGCCGTTCACGCTGTGCGTTCCCATATCGTCGATGATGCAGAAACCCGCGATATCCGCGCCGACATATCCGCAGTACACCCGGCTGTTTTCATCAAAGAACTGCACCCAGCCCTCATCTACCTCCGCGACCGCTTCTCTGAGAGCTTCGGGACTGCCGCGGTATATCCCGAACGTGACATCGCCGCCGAAGCTTTTCGGATAACGGCCAATGTCGAACTCCGCAAGCGGAAGTATCATCTCCTCAAAAACAATATCCCCGGGAAGCTCTTTTATGTCCGGCCGGTCGAAGTGCCCCGGATGAAGGCTCCGGAACAGCGCAGCATAGTCTTTCTTGTCCATACTTTCCTCCTTGTGCAGTTCGGTCTCTGCTGCTATTATACCGTTTTTCGCGGAATAAGTCAATCCTGCCCGACCGGAAAAATATGGTTGCAGTAACGCGGAACTTGTGCTATAATAAAAACGATACATCTTTACCGGGGGAGTGCGGATATCATGAAAAAGCTTCTTGGAACGGCGGCCGCGGCGTTTGCGGCAGTACTGCTTCTTGGCATGAGCGTATTCGCGTTCGATGCGAACGACTATGATTACAGCTATGACTATGACGACTATGATTACGATTACGGCGGCGGCTACAGCTACAGTTACGACGATGATGACGACGACTACGGCGGCTACAGCTCGGGCGGCGGCTCGGGAGACGGAGACTGGGGAACGGTCATCTTCGGATTTCTTCTGATAGGCGGGCTTCTTTTGTGGGGTTCGTGGGACAGCAAGCGAAATGGAAAGCGGAAAGGCAATACTCCGCAGAACCGTCCTCAGCCCGGGAATAAATCATTCCAGAAGTCTGTGCCCAACCGTAACGCAGAGATCGCTGATGCAGTGCGCAGGTTCGACCCTTCGTTCGACAGCGGCGCTATGACTGCGTTTGCGCAGAAGACCTTTGTCGATGTCCAGAATGCGTGGTGCGCACGCGATCTTGAGCCGGTACGCGGCGTTATGCATAACAACCTTTACAACACAACGAAGAAGCAGATTCAGGCGAAGATAGACCAGCACGTTACCTACCATTACGAGAACTATACGTTCAGGAACGCTTATCTCACGAGCTACGTGCGTGACAGCGAGTATGAGTACATCACGGCGTATCTTAACGTCGAGTACATCGATTATCAGACGAACGACGACACCGGTGAGATCATAAA
>JAFZOA010000595.1 GCA_017550775.1 Ruminiclostridium sp.
ATATCCCGCTTATCGTCCGTGAGGCAGTCCGCGAGATCGGCTACGACAACGCGGAGTACGGCTTCGACTGCAACACCTGCGCGGTAATGACCACTCTCGACAAGCAGTCCCCGGATATCGCAATGGGCGTTGACAATGCGCTTGAAGGCAGAGAAGAAAACGCTATGGACACCGGTGCCGGCGATCAGGGCATGATGTTCGGATATGCGTGCAACGAGACCCCCGAGCTCATGCCGCTCCCGATATCTCTTGCTCATAAGCTCACCAAGAAGCTCACCGCGGTACGCAAGAGCGGAGAGCTTGATTACCTGCTTCCCGACGGAAAGTCTCAGGTAACGGTCGAATATGTTGACGGCAAGCCCGCAAGAGTTGATACCGTTGTTATCTCGTCGCAGCACAAGGCATGTGCAACACTCGAACAGATACGCAAGGACGTGATCGAGAAGATCATCAAGACCACTATCCCCGCGGAGCTTCTCGACGAAAACACCAAGTACTTCGTAAACCCGACAGGACGATTTGTGGTCGGCGGTCCTCAGGGCGACAGCGGACTTACCGGACGCAAGATCATAGTTGATACATACGGCGGATACTCCCGTCACGGCGGCGGAGCTTTCTCCGGCAAGGATCCGACAAAGGTTGACCGCTCCGGCGCATATGCTGCACGCTATGTTGCAAAGAACATAGTTGCTGCGGGTCTCGCAGACAAGTGCGAGGTAGAGCTTGCATACGCTATCGGCGTGGCAAAGCCCGTCTCCATTCTTGTTGACACCTTCGGCACCGGCAAGTACAGCGACGAGCAGATAAGCGCGGCTGTTGAAAAGGTATTCGACCTTCGTCCCGCTTCTATCATCAAGATGCTCGACCTCAGAAAACCCCAGTACAAGGCTCTTGCCGCATACGGACACATGGGCCGTGAGGAACTTGGCGTTGCATGGGAAAAGACTGACAGGGTTGACGCTCTCAAAGCAGCTCTGTAAAGCTTCAAAAACACATTATAATACCGCACAGAACAAACTGTGCGGTATTCTTGTTTTCGTGCATGCACGCTTGCCGTAAGGTTGACAACTGTGATGATTTGAGGTATAATGAAATAGTAGTTTCTGTCCCGCGACAGGGAAAGATATGACCGTACCGGTTTTCCCGGCATATACTATAGCACCCCGGTTTCAGGGAGGTGCTGCTGTATGACGTGGGTAACTTTCTTTCTTACCGTTTTCTGCGGTATTTTCGGAGCGTATGTATTGCTTAAGACAGCGTACAACGCGCTGGTCTCAATGATTAATAAAGGTAGGGCAAAAAATGCCGGAAACAAAAGAAGAATACATAACGATAAGCGGAATGGCTGAGGAGATCGTGTTCAAGAACACTCAGAACGGATACATAGTCATCACCATGGATATAGACGGAAGACCGGAAACTGTCTGCGGTAACCTCGGAGATATTGTAGAGGGCGAATCCCTCGTGCTGAGGGGAAACTATACCACAAGCGCAAAATACGGGCGACAGTTCAAGGCAGTTACCTGCGAGCGCAAGCTCCCCGAGACACCGGAGGAAATACGCCGCTATCTCGGAAGCGGTATCATCAAGGGTGTAGGTCCCGCAATGGCGAAAAAGATAGTGAATGCGTTCGGTACCGAAACGCTGTCGGTCATTGAGAACGACCCCATGAGACTTTCCACGCTCAACGGAATATCCGCCGACAAGGCTTTGTTTATCGGAAGCGAGTTCCGTCGTCTCAACGGTATGCGCATGATCGTGGAGTTCCTGCAGAAATACGAGATAAGCCCGCTCACTGCTTCGCTTGTCTGGCAGGAATATGAGGGCAAGAGCGTGGAACTGGTTATGAGCGACCCGTATATACTTTGCGGAGAGGAATTCAGTGTTGCATTCGGCTCCGCAGACAGGATCGCGTTTGACCTCGGGCTGTCCATGTCCGGAATGAGCCGTATCAAAGCCGGGATCACATACGTTCTGCGCGAGAATGCTGCGGCGGGGCATACCTGTCTCCCGAGAAACGTGCTTACCGAAGTCGTGTGCCCGCTTATAAGAGTTGACGAAGAGGACTTCGATAAAGCGCTGTTTGCCGGTATCGAAGAGGGGATATTCTCGAAACACGAGACTACCCGTCGGGAGTACATCTTCCTCTCCGAATACTACCACGCCGAGCGTTACATTACCGGAAAGCTCGGAACGATGATGCGGCTTTCCGCGCCGCTGGAAAAAGACTACTCCGATGATATAAAGCGCATTGAGGAGCAGGACGGCATACATTACGAAAAGCTTCAGATCGCGGCTATCAATGCGGCTCTCGGAAACAAAGTGTTTATACTTACCGGCGGTCCCGGAACAGGAAAAACCACGACCCTGAACGCGGTAATAAAGCTGTGCGAGCGCAAACACAGGAAAATGATGCTTGCGGCACCGACCGGACGTGCGGCAAAACGAATGTCCGACCTTACCGGAAGACCGGCAAAGACCATTCACCGTCTGCTGGAGGTGGATTTCACCGGCAAGTCCGGCAAGCCTAAGTTCGCACACAACGAGAAAAATCCCCTCGAAGCGGATATCATCATCATCGACGAGATGTCCATGGTGGACGTACTGCTGTTCGACGCACTGCTGCGTGCGGTCAGAAACGATTGCAGCCTGATACTTGTGGGCGACTCCAACCAGCTTCCGAGCGTGGGTGCGGGAAATGTACTGCGCGACCTCATAGCCACAACGCTGATACCGACCGTCGAGATCAAAGAGATATTCCGTCAGGCGGCGGAAAGCCTTATCGTGACTAATGCGCACAAGATCGTAAACGGTGAGATGCCCGAGCTCGACAACCGCAAAAAAGACTTTTTCTTCATGCCGACATACAGCGATGAGGAGACCGCCCGGCTTGTCGTAGACCTTATCCGGACAAGACTTCCGAAGACATACGGCTATTCGCCGGTGGATGATATACAGGTGCTCTCTCCGACAAAAATGGGAATGGTCGGCACAAAGGAGCTGAACAAGTCGCTGCAGGCTGTTCTGTGCCCGCCGTCGCAGACAAAGCGTGAGCTGAAATTCATCGACAGCGTTTTTCGCACCGGTGACAAGGTAATGCAGATAAAGAACGACTACGATGTGGTCTGGAAGCGCGACGGAAAAAGCGGTACCGGCATCTTCAACGGCGATATCGGGATAATCTATGAAGTGGATACCCAGAATTCTCTGCTGCACATCGATTTCGACGGTCGAATGGCGGTGTACACGAACGATATGCTCGGAAAGCTTGACCTTGCCTATGCTGTGACTATCCACAAGAGCCAGGGAAGCGAGTACAAAGCTGTGATAATGCCCCTCAACCTGTACTCGAACAATCTGCTTTTCCGAAACCTGCTGTACACGGGTGTAACGCGTGCCAAGGAGATACTGATAATCGTCGGGAGCCGCGAGGCAGTGGAAAGAATGGTACAGAACGACAAGAAGACGAACCGCTATTCCTGTATTCGGGCTATGCTTAAGGAAAACGGCGATGACGTTTATCAGGAGTA
>JAFZOA010000596.1 GCA_017550775.1 Ruminiclostridium sp.
CAGCACCAGCACCAGCGATACCGGCGCGTATAACCACCATAGACTTGCTATGAACTTGTAGTCTATCGCCGCGACGACGAGGGCTATGCAGATACCGATAGCCGCCGCAGCCGCGTTTATCTTCCACTGGCGCGAGCTTACCTGGGCGCTTATCCCGTTAGCGTAAAGCGTATAAAGCAGGAAAACGCTGAACATGCTTACCGCCGCACACAGCAGAAGCATCGCCTTATCCAGGTTTTTCAGGTAGCCCGATATATATTTTAAGACCTTTTTCATCTTGCCTTTCTTTGTCTGTTCATAGTTCTTTAAGAACGGACAGGTATAATACCGATATCTTTTCAAACTACAGACAATTCTTTTTTGCGTATTCCCCGCTTCCGACGGGAAAGAGGCTTGAATGTCTGTATATTGATGTGACATCAGTATAATTGAAACATCCGTACTATTATTTATTATATACCATTCAGGCGCAATTTGCAAGTTTTTTTATCATATAATGATTATATCGAATATATTCAAGTGTTACTTGATGCGATCAATTTGATTTGAGTACTACACATTACATAATTAAGGCACTTCCAATATCGGAAGTGCCTTAATACTTGTTAGTTGTAAGTTAGTTATGTGTTAGTTTCTCTTAAGTTTTTACTGTATTTCACCAACACTCACAGTGCTTCAATTCCCATAAATAAGGGAAACTGTAAGCAGAAATAAGCGAATTTGTTATCTCTTGCATAAGATTTATTATCGCTTGCTGAACTGCGGAGCGCGTCTCGCTGCCTTCAAGCCGTACTTCTTTCTTTCCTTCATTCTGGGGTCTCTGGTGAGGAAGCCTGCCTTCTTGAGTACGGGACGGAGCTCGTCGCTGTACTGGAGGAGCGCTCTGGAGAGGCCGTGACGGATAGCACCTGCCTGACCGGTAACGCCGCCGCCTGCAACTGTGCAGATTATATCGAACTTATCAGTCGCGCCAACGAGGTTAAGGGGCTGACGAACGATGAGCTTGAGGGTATCGAGACCGAAGTAGTCGTCGATATCTCTGCCGTTGATAGTGATAGAGCCGCTGCCGGGGTAAACACGTACGCGGGCAACAGAGTGCTTTCTTCTTCCTGTTCCGTAGTAGTAGGACTTGGTATCATACATTCCCATTTCTGTCACCCTCCTTAAAATTCAAATACTTCGGGCTTCTGAGCGGCATTCTTGTGCTCTGCACCCGCATACAGACGAAGTCTTGTGAGAGCCTTGCGTCCGATAGTTGTGTTGGGAAGCATACCGTTCACGGCGAGTTCCATTGCCTTTTCGGGGCGGGTAGCCATGAGCTTGGAGTACTGAATGGACTTGAGGTGGCCGATGTAGCCGGTGTGCCATCGGTAGTACTTGTTCTGGAGCTTGCTTCCTGTTAATACTGCTTTGGAGCAGTTGATGATGATCACGTGATCGCCGCAGTCACAGTGGGGCGCGAATGTGGGCTTGTGCTTACCGCGGAGAAGTACCGCAGCCTGAGCTGCTACACGTCCGAGGGGCTTGCCTGCCGCGTCGAGTATATACCACTTGCGCTCTACGGTCTCTGCCTTAGGCATATAAGTAGTTGACATATTCATTACCTCCTGATTTTTTTCGTGAACAGACGTTATTATAGCGGTTTTGCGCCGTTTTGTCAACAGGTTTTCCGATAAAATTCAAAATATATCCCGTGTTCTCTCTTGTTATCTCCGTTTCTCTCATTTTCTCTCATTTTCTTGCGTGCTGTTTCACTTTTTCTGTCGCCGGCCCCGAGCGTTTATTTGCTGCACCGCCTTCACACTTTTTTATTGCATATACCGCATATTTATGCTATAATTAATACATGGCTTCAAGTAGTCAATTTATCTGATATTTTCGCGCTAAGCGCGATCCACAATTGTCAATTGTCAATTGTCAATTATCAATTCCAGAAAGGCGCTGTTATGGACTATCGTGCAAAACTTTTCAGTCACCCCGACCCATACGACATCAAAGGCACCGACGAGCTCTTTGTGCGGGCTATGAGAGAGTGCGCGGCGTACCACTACGCCCACTGCGACACCTACCGCCGGATCCTCGAAGCAGCGGGGTTCTCGCCCGATGACCTGCGCTGGTACGGCGACATTGCCCGGCTCCCGTTCCTTCCCACAGTCTTCCTGAAAAAGCACCGCCTTTTTTCCATGCCGAAGTACCGTATGCCGATAACGGCGACTTCCTCCGGCACCGGCGGCAAGTTCAGCAAGATCGGCATGGACACCGGCAGCCTGTACAGCGGGCTGAAAATGGTATTGAAGGTGTTCGGCGCACAGGGGCTAATTTCTCCGGTGCCGTGCCACTACATAATCTTCGGCTTCCGTCCGCACTCCGGCAACCACACTGCCGTCGCCAAGACCGCCACCGGCTACACCCTTCTCACCCCCGCCCTGAGCCGCACCTACGCGCTGAAATACCGCGGCGGAAAGTATGAGCCCGACCTCGAAGGCGTGGCGGCGGCGTTCCTGCGCAACGCGAAGTCCGGCTTTCCGACGCGCACTATCGGCTTTCCCGCC
>JAFZOA010000597.1 GCA_017550775.1 Ruminiclostridium sp.
CCCGGAAGTTACACGAGATCCACGGTTTTTTGCTGAAAAGCGTGAAATTTGTTGAATGTGCACAAACGGGCGCTCTGAACGCTATTATATCTCGGTGAAATCGTCCTGCATTATATCGTCGTGTGTATCGACGTGGCCGCCGATCATATCACGGCCGCGGACATAGTATTTGTCGCGCTGTTCCTTTACGACGGCATCAAGTATCTTCTTGACCTCGCGCGGCTTCTTGATCGAAATGAGTTTTTTCTCGGGGGTGTCTATATCCTTCGACACGATATCTATCGTCCCGCAGCCGAACATTCTCTGGCCGAGGGTGAACGATATCTTCTTGTCGAATATGCGGTACAGCTCGATCTCGTCCTCTTTTATATTAAGGAGCCCGATCTTGGTGTACAGCGTCGTGTCGGTAAGTATGTATCTCGTGAATGAGATCGGCATACCGAGTATGCACTTTTTACCCGACCACAGAACATTTCCGTAGTCTCTTTTCAGCTTCTCCATATTCATAGGCAGACCCTCCTGAATGGTGATATGTTTTCTCCCGCTTACTGCGGGGACTGATGTTATTTCGTCCTTTTGTCATTTCCGGAATCTTCTTTTCTTAAAGACCTGAACTTGTCTTCAAACTTTTTCTTCTTTTCTTCAAATTCCTTCTTTTTGCGCGCTTTGGCCTCGGCTTCTTTTGCGGCTTTTTCTGCGCGCTCTTTCTCGACCCTTTCGGAAAGCGACACCGGAACTATATCTCCCTCTGTATCAACGAATGAGTCGATATCGGTATAGTCGTCCGAGCCGGACGGGAAGCCCTTTCTCTTGAGTCTGTCCGAGATGAAGGTCTTCGCGGCGCTGTAAATGACCGCAAAGAGCGGGATACCGATGATAAGTCCCCAGAAGCCGAATATTCCCTGTCCCGCGAGGATAGCGAATATTACCCAGAAGCTTGTGAGTCCCGTGCTCTCGCCGAGGATACGCGGGCTTATGATATTGCCGTTGAGGTTCTGTATCACTAAAACTATGATAGTGAAGATTATGCACATGAACGGGTTTTCCATAAATATAAGGAAAAGGCTCGGCACAAGTCCGATGAACGGACCGAAATACGGGATAATGTTCGTGACACCCATGATAACGGAAACGAGAAGTGCGAACGGAACGCCCGAAAACGTGGTTACAATGAACGTGAGACAGCATACCACGAACGAGTCTATGATGGTGCCGGTTATGAAGTTTCCGAACGAGCGGTGTATCTTGCGCATGCTCGCGATAAAGCGGTTAGCGCGCTTCATGGGAAGTAAGCAGTAGAGCGTCTTTTTGGCCTGTGCGGCGAAAAGCTCCTTGCTGTAGAGACAGTATATCGCGACAACGATACCGAAGATGAGGTTCAGGATAGTTCCGATAACGCTCATGATACCGCTTGTGAGGAAGCCGAGGTAATCGGTTATCTGCGGAAGTATCGTGGTGTTCAGGAAGTTTTTCAGCGTTGCGCCGGCGTCGTTTATCATGGCCGCGAGCTCTTCGCCTATCTCCGGAAATCCCGAGAAAGCGTCCGTTACCCAGTTCGACACATTGTTC
>JAFZOA010000598.1 GCA_017550775.1 Ruminiclostridium sp.
CAGATCAAAAACGTATTTTGTTCTGAAATCATTTATGCTGCTTATGTCAAACGGTTTATACAAGTCCTTCTGTATGGCTAATATGACAGCTGAATTTATGTCTGTTTCTTTTTTTGAGAATATCCTTTTACCGTCAATATATCGGTTCTTTTCGTCAATCGGAAGATATTTTTCATCGACAAGATACCCGGTTATTTCTATACCGTTCTCTTCAAGAAGCTTTCTTATCATACCGGCAAGCACGCCCGCTCCGTAAAGATAGATGCCATTCTTTTCTCTTTTGAGATCGCATATCATATTTTCAACGCAAGTCATACAGTGTCCTCCAAAATGGTAAAAATAATGCATAAAACAAAAAGTGCGCAGCAACGAGGCTGCGCATCGTAAAAATACAAGCCTTGATTGCTGCGACACAACACATTTTTCGTACCAAACAGAGCATACGAAAAAGCTTGCACCTCTACCATAGTAAAGATACACTGTTTGGCACAAAATATGCATTACATATTCTGTAAATATTCAAATGTGTTATGTCGCATAATAATTATATCATTTTTTGTCCATATTATCTATGCGTCAACATAAACAAAATTCTCTTCAAAATATTGTAATATTTGTAAAATTTTTTGGAATCGTTTACAGATATTGATATTTTTGCCAAAATAAGATATAATTGATATATCATGTGCAAGAATGTCCCGTTCGCTTTTGGACTTCTTCAAAGAAAGGACTGGTAAAACCAATGAAATTCGGTTACTTCGACGACACCAACAAGGAATACGTCATCACCTCGCCCAAGACCCCCTATCCGTGGATCAACTACCTCGGCACACAGGGCTTCTTCTCGCTTATCTCCAATACCGCGGGCGGGTACAGCTTCTACAAGGACGCAAGACTGCGCCGCATAACACGTTACCGCTATAACAACGTCCCCGTGGATATGGGCGGACGCTACTTCTACATCAACGACGACGGCAATGTATGGAACCCCGGCTGGTCGCCCGTAAAGAACAAACTCGACAGCTATGAGTGCCGCCACGGTATGGGCTACACCATTATAAAAGGCGCTTCCAAAGGCATCGAGGCAAAGGTAACCTTCTTCGTTCCGCAGAATTTCAACGGAGAGATTCAGAAGGTCACCATTACCAACAACACCGGCGCGTTCAAGAAGATCAAGCTGTTCAGCTTCCTCGAATGGTGCCTGTGGGACGCTCAGGACGACTCAACCAACTTCCAGCGCAACTTCAACACCGGTGAAGTCGAGATCGAGGGCAGCACTATCTACCACAAGACCGAATATAAGGAAAGACGCGACCACTTCGCATTCTATTCCGTAAACACAAAGATAAGCGGCTTCGACACCGACCGCGAGAGCTTCCTCGGACTGTATAACGGCTTCGGTGAGCCGCAGACAGTTATGCAGGGCTCGCCCAACAACTCCGTTGCGGACGGCTGGTCGCCTATCGCTTCCCACTACATCGACGTAAGCCTCGAAGCGGGCGAGAGCAAGGACTATGTGTTCGTGCTCGGCTATGTGGAGATGCCCGTCGCGGAGAAGTTCGCTCCCGACCTTACACCCGACGACAAGATCATCACCACGGCGAACTCCAAGAAGAACATCATCAACAAGACCAAGGCTCACGAGATGATCGCGATGTGCGATACCGCGGAGAAGGCGGACAAGCTGTTCGCGGAGCTCAAGGCTTACTGGGATACCCTGCTCTGCCAGTACCATGTTGACTCCCCCGACGAGAAGGTCAACAGAATGGTCAACATCTGGAACCAGTATCAGTGCATGGTCACATTCAATATGTCCCGCTCCGCTTCCTACTTCGAGAGCGGCATCGGCAGAGGCATGGGCTTCCGCGACTCCAACCAGGATCTTCTCGGCTTCGTTCATCAGATACCCGAGAGAGCAAGAGAGCGTGTGCTTGACCTCGCGGCTACAATGCTCGAAGACGGCGGCGCTTACCATCAGTACCAGCCTCTCACAAAGAAGGGCAACCACGAGCTCGGCTCGAACTTCAACGACGACCCGCTGTGGATGATCCTCGCGGTCGCTGCGTACATCAAGGAGACCGGCGACAAGTCCATTCTCGATGAGGTAGTTCCTTACGAGAACGACGACAGCAAGGCTGCTTCCATGCTCGACCACATGAAGAGAGCGTTCAACCACGTTGTACGCAAGGTAGGTCCTCACGGTCTCCCGCTCAGCGGACGCGCAGACTGGAACGACTGTCTCAACCTGTCCTGCTTCTCGGACAAGCCCGGTGAGAGCTTCCAGACCTACAACAACAAGGAAATGTTCAAGGATCCGCCGTTCTACAGCCAGATAGCGGAATCCGTAATGATCGCGGGTATGTTCTGCTTCATAGGCCCCGAGTACGCGGCTATGTGCAGACTCAAGGGCGACGAGGAAGAGGCTGCGCGCGCTGACGCAGAGGTAGCAAAGATGAAGGAAGCTACCATGAAGTTCGGCTTCGACGGCGAATGGTTCCTGCGCGCTTACGACCACAACGGCAACAAGGTCGGCTCTCACGAGTGTGAAGAGGGCAAGATCTTCATCGAACCCCAGGGCTTCTGCGTTCTCGCGGGTCTCGGCAAGGAGACGGGCGACGACATCAAGACCCTCAACAGCGTTGACAAGTACCTCAACTCCGACCACGGTCTCGTGCTCAACAACCCGGCATTCACCCACTACTATATCCAGTACGGTGAGATATCCACCTATCCCGGCGGCTACAAGGAGAACGCGGGCATATTCTGCCACAACAACGCGTGGATCATGTGCGCAGAGGCTGCTGTGGGACGCGGCGACAAGGCGTTCGAGTACTACTCCAAGATAGCTCCGGCGTTCAGAGAGGAGCACTCCGACCTGCACAGAACAGAGCCGTACGTTTACGCTCAGATGATCGCGGGCAAGGACGCTCCGAGACACGGCGAGGCAAAGAACAGCTGGCTCACCGGTACGGCGGCGTGGAACTTCGTGGCGATCTCGCAGTACATTCTCGGTGTCAAGCCTAAGTACGACGGTCTTGAGATAAGCCCCTCCATTCCGAAGGCATGGGACGGCTTCCGCATTTCGAGACTGTTCAGAGGCGCGACCTACAACATCACGGTCAAGAACCCCGACCACGTTTCAAGCGGCGTTAAGTCCATGACCGTTGACGGAAAGGCTGTTGACGGAAACATTATCCCCGTATGCGCGAACGGCGTACACGAAGTCGAGGTAGTTCTCGGCTGATACAAGCTTAAAACTGATAAGAGCTCCCTGCCGTAAGGCGGGGAGCTTTTTACAGAGTTGTTTCTTCGGAATTGAATAATCAACAAAAAGTATAAAAATATTGGGTACATATTTGTTCAAATCATCTTGACAAGAAGGAAGTATGTTGGTATAATAATTATATCAGCTATAAACATTTTTCATCCGAGCAACAGCTGTATATTCCTCGTTTTAAGAAAGGAAGATCATCATGGGGAAATTTATAATCAACAAGACAAAGACCGGATATACGTTCGGGCTTAAAGCCGCAAACGGCGAAATGATCGCTACCGGAGGCGAAGTTTATTCTTCGCTCGATTCAGTGCGAAACGGTGTATCAAGCGTTTCCGCAAGCGCTCCGGACGCCGCTGTCGAGGATCATACCGTTGAGGGTTATCAGACTGTAAAGCACCCTAAATTCGAGATATATAAGGACAACGCGGGAGAGTTCCGCTTCCGCCTCAAAGCAAGCAACGGTCAGATCATCGCTGTGAGCGAAAGCTACACCTCAAAAGCCAACTGTAAGAACGGTATCGAGAGCGTGAAGAAGAACAGCGTCAACGCGCCCGTCATCGAGCCGGAGGAAAAGTAACGATAACTCAGTGCCATTCCGGAAACGGAGTGGCATTACTATTACAGAAAGGAAACCGTATTATGGAAATTGATCTCAGAGGTAAGAAAGCGCTCGTCACCGGCGGAAGCGGCGGTCTCGGACGCACTATCGTACGCACGCTCGCCGAGTGCGGAGCAGACGTTGCCGTGCATTACAACTCCGATTCTCACAGCGCGGAAACCCTTGTCAACGAGCTCAACACTCTCGGGAGAAAGTCCGCCGCGTTCAGGTGCGACATCACCGACCCGAAAAGCGTCGGACAGATGAAGGATAACGTTGAGAAAAGCTTCGGTATGCCCGACATCCTCGTCGTAAACGCGGTCATACAGTACGGTTGGAAACCGCTTCTCGAACAGGATATAAAGGATTACTACAGCCAGTATGAAAGCTGCGTCATGCAGATGGTCTACCTCGCAAAGATGTTCGTACCCCACATGAAAGAGCAGCACTATGGGCGCATCGTCGTCATGAACACCGAGTGCGCCATAATGGCGGAACCCACCTGCTCCGCTTATACCGCCGCAAAGCGCGGTCTCGACGGTATAGTGCGCGTTCTCGCCAAGGAAGTCGGCGCGGACGGCATCACTATCAATCAGATAGCTCCCGGCTGGACTATCACCGATAAGGAAAGAGCTTCCGGAGTCAACGAGGCTCCCGAATACGTCGCCTCCGTCCCGCTCGCAAGACGCGGTACCGACCGCGATATCGCCAATATGGCAGCCTTCCTCGCATCCGACCTCGCCGCCTTCACCACCGGCGCATTCATCCCCGTCGCAGGCGGCCGCGTTATGCCGGCTATATGACCCTGTTGGGGCTCTGCCCCAAGCCCCCGCTGGGTGCTCCTCGCCCCCCGTCCCCTCGCAAGGGGCTCTGCCCCTTGACCCCGCCGGGGCTTACGCCGCCCCGAACCCCGAGCCGGCGGATTTGCGAAGCAATATCATAGACGCATGGACCCAATCCGTATGTTACTTTTCCGGAATGGACAAGTTATCTGCCTCGATGTTCGGTGTTCTCAGAAAATCAGAAATGTCAGCCCCGCCGAACCCCGAGCCGGCGTGACATCGAGCCCATATTACTGAAACTTATATACTCTGCAACTTATGATGCTCTGATCTGCACAGAGCATCATTTGCTTTTTTGATACATAACGCTTTACTTTTCGAGAGATTTGTGGTATAATATTGTTTACCGTTGATAAAGTCCGGCTGATGTGACCGACGGCAAAACACAAGAGAGGTACGGGGCTCTCCCCCGATGATATTATGAAGCTTATTTTTGCAATTGTAAACAACGACGACGCGTATAACGTTTCGACCGCGCTCACCAAGAACGGTTACTCTGCTACAAAGCTCGCTTCCACCGGCGGGTTCCTCATGGCGGGTAATACTACGTTTATGATCTGCTGCGAAAACTCCTCGGTGGATAACGCCGTCGCAGTCATAGCTCAGAACTCCCGCAAGCGCAAGCAGTACGTCCCCAATGCCGCCGCAATAAGCGCCGAGGACGCTCCTGCAAGCTACCCCGTGGAGGTAAGCGTCGGCGGCGCTACCGTGTTCGTCACCGACATAGAAAGATTTGAGAAGCTGTAAATGGTCATATACGGAAAGAAACGCGCCCTCGCGCGGCTTGAAAGCTTCCGGGACTCCGGTCGCTTCCCCCATGCTCTGCTGCTGTGCGGGGCAAAGGGGATAGGTAAGCATATCCTCGCCGACTATACAGCCATGATGTATATGTGCGCCGATCCCGCCCATGCGCCGTGTATGCGGTGTGAGGGGTGCAGGAAGGTGGAGGAGCATATCCACCCCGATGTGGTCTATCCCATTCCCGTGATCGAGGAAACGCATAAAAAGCATACCGAACGATCAATGGTAGGTCTTCTCCGCGAGTTCATAACAAGCTGCTATATCAAGCCCAATGACGGCGACGTGAGAGTGATCGTTTTCGAGAAGCTCGACACCCTCTCGGTGCAGATGCAGAATACCCTGCTCAAATTCATCGAGGAGCCCCTCGACTTCAACCGCTACATCTTCACCGCCGAAAGCAGGACAGCTATTCTCCAGACTGTGTTGTCCAGAGTTACCGCGATAGATGTGGACGCTGCGGACGAACACGACTTCACCGCCGCACTTACAGAGAACAATATCCCGCGGGAGCGCATACCCGAGCTGTACGGAATGTTCGGCGGCAACATCGGTGCGGCGCTCGAATACGCGGGCAATGCCGAGACGCTGACATATCTGACGGGCGCACTTGCCGCCTGCGACGCGCTTGCCGGCAGAAATGAGTTTGAGTGCCTTCGGGCATTCCTGTCGCTGAAAACAAAGGACGATCTGTTCGCGGCGCTCGGCATAATGACGGACATATTCGCACAGGCAGCGTCCCGCAAAACGGGAGTGAGCGCTTCCGGCGCATACGCCCGCCAGACAGAACGCATAGCATCGGCGTTCACACTCGCCGCGATAACGAGAATGTACGAGGAAGCCGTCCGGCTGTACGGAATGTCCTTCACCAACCCGAACATAAAGCTGTTTGGCGCGGAATGCTGCGGTTCGCTGTTCAGAGCCGCAGAGAAAGTATAGAGGTAAAAAATGACGGAGATAATAGGAATAAGGTTCAAAGAGGTCGGAAAGGTGTACTACTTTTCGCCCGGAAATAAGACCCTCTCTGCGGGGGAAAAGGTGATCGTCGAAACGGCAAGAGGCGTGGAATGCGGCGAGGTCGTGATACCGAACCGCGAGGTCGATGACAAGAACGTTGTACAGCCCCTCAAGCCTATAATCAGGAAGGCAAACGCCGACGACTTCAAGCGCATACGCGATAACGAGGCGAAGGAAGCAGAGATACTCAAGACCTTCACCAAAAAGATAGCAGAGCACAAGCTGAAAATGAAGCCGATCGACGTGGAGTACACATTCGACGGGAGCAAGATACTGTTCTATTTCTCAGCGGAGAACCGCGTGGACTTCCGCGAGCTTGTCAAGGATCTCGCAAGCGTGTACAGAACACGAATCGAGCTGAGACAGATAGGTGTGCGTGACGAGGCGAAAATGCTCGGCGGGCTCGGTATCTGCGGAAGGCCGTTCTGCTGTGCGAGCTTTCTCGGGGAGTTCCAGCCCGTGTCCATAAAAATGGCAAAGGAGCAGTCTCTCTCCCTAAATCCCACCAAGATCTCCGGCACCTGCGGAAGACTCATGTGCTGCTTGAAGTACGAACAGGACAGTTACGAGGCGCTGCTGAAGATCACCCCGAAGGTAGGCGCTATCGTGGATACTCCCGACGGTCAGGGTCAGGTAGAGGACTCCAACATACTGACCGGAATGCTTAAGGTCAAGCTAAAAAAGAACCCGGACGCACCTGCCGCACCGTACAAGCGCGAGGACGTGAAGATACTGCGCGACTCGAAGATAAAGGTCAACCGCGACGAGCTTGCCGCACTCAAAGGTCTGGAAGACTGACAAGAAAACAGCCCTGTCCCGGTTTTCGGGACAGGGCTTTATTGCCGCAATTGTCAATTATCAATTGTTCAGGACAGTACCAGAAGCTGTACCGCAAGCAGCACCGCCAGCATACCGAAGTTCACCGCCGTGAACACCGCCATGTACTTCCCGGTGCTCGCATTCTCCGAGCTGCGATAGAACTGCAGCGAGATAAGGCTTGCCATGGAAGCGATAGGTGTTCCGAGACCGCCGAGATTTACGCCGACCAGAAGCGCCGTGCCGTTCGTCGTGAAACCCGAGAGCATCACCGCCGCCGGAACGTTGCTTATCACCTGCGACAGCATGGCGGAGACAAACACCTCCCGCCCCGCAAGTATTTCCGAGAAGAACGCGCTTACCTCACCCACGCGTGAGATATTGCCGACGAAGATGAAGAAGCAGATGAAGGTCGCAAGAAGCGCATAGTCCGCTTTGAGAAGCAGCTTCCTGTCTGTTGCGAGAGCCGCGATAACGGCGGCAGCCGCACAGATCGGGTACGGTATCACCTTGAACACCGCCAGCACGCACAGCACGAATACCGCTCCGTACACCGCAGTAAGTCCGCCGGAAATGCGCTCCTGCTGCTTTTTCGCGGTATCGCATACGGTTTTCGGGATCAGCAGCGAAAGCAGCAGTATAAGCACGAGGCTTATGAGTCCCGCAGGGAGCATAGCGCTCACGAACTGCATCGCGTTCAGCCCGAATTCGTCGTAAATGTAGAGGTTCTGCGGATTGCCCACCGGGGTCATCATGCTTCCGAGGTTAGCTGCGACGGTTTCGAGCACCACCGTGATTATCCGGCTGCGCTCGTCGTGTATCCCCGCATAGGCAAGAAGGGTCAGCGGTACGAACGTTATCAGCGCCACATCGTTTGTGACGAGCATTGACGAGAAGAAGCACACAAGCACGAATATCTGTGAAAGCCGGCGGACGCTTCCCGCCTTTTTCAGCATGAACGCGGTCAGCCGCTCAAAGATGCCGACGCTGCGAAGTCCCGCCACCGCGATCATAAGACCGAACAGCTCCGCGAGCACGCCGAAGTTGCAGTAGTCAATGTACTGCGCATCCGGCGGCACGAAAAACATGGTCACGACAGCGGCGGTGAATGCCGCTATCAGCACCGGCTGTGCCTTGCAGAACGACAGCACTTTCTTGATCCCGCCGCCGTGTAAATGTCCGCTGTGCCGCGGACTGTATGTAAGCGTATTTGCCATGATTATCTCCTTTTATAAGACCGGTACTCCGGACATTTCCGAGATAACAGTTTATCACAAGGTGAAAAAAAAGTCAACAGAAACCCGCAAATTAATGATAATTCCACAAAAATGAAAAATTTTATTGACAAATCAGGCGGCTTGCTGTATAATATACAAAGTAATCTTATATGGAAGCGTATCGAAGTGGTCATAACGGGCCTGACTCGAAATCAGGTAGCCCTCACGGGCTCGTGGGTTCGAATCCCACCGCTTCCGCCAGCCGCGACGGCGGCACCGAATCCCGTCTCGGGCTATCCCAACAGGGGTGTTTTTCCGTCTCGCTGTTCGGAGATATTTCTAAGGCGATAGATTGAGACAGCCGCGACGGCGGCACCGAATCTCTCCTCTGCGAGACACATCTTAATGTGGGCTTTGTTTTGCCTGATGATCTGAATCATTCGGGAGAGACACGGACATCGTTCGTTTTTCCGTCTCTTACATTAAGCAAGAGATCGGTTTCATTCCCCGTGATCCGGAGAGTCTCATAATGCATCCGGTCTGCTTTCTCCGGTTTTGAGAGCGTGGGGAAAAACAAATATCATAAACGGTGGTATAATGCCGTATAATACCGTGCAGAAGCCTCTGTGCGGTTTATTTATTATATATTGTGGAATAAGTTGTAAGTTATGGAGAAATATGGAGGAATGAAAATATGAAGATTGGAAAGCTTTCAGCTGCGGCGCTTTCTGTGTTTGCCGCGCTCACCCTGTCCGCGATACCGGCTTCCGCTTATCTGACTGTCATCGACAGCCCGTCGGAATACCTGACATCGGACACCGGAGAGTGGGGATTCACGATAACGCCCGAAGATCCGGAGTATGAATGCATCAACGGTCTGTCAAAGATCGAAGTTGTTGCAACAGTGACCAATATGGATCAGTATGAAAAGGACGCTGCATCCGGAATACTCGGCGACGACCTTGACAGCCGTTTCGGCGTGTTCAGCGGACACATGGGACTCGGTGCCTCAATATCCGGCGAAAACGTAACAAACACCAACTGGCAGGAGTTCGGCTACAAGGGCTTTAATGATACTGCCGGGACAGAAAGTCAGGCAGGTATCAGGAAGCTCAACAGCAACACATACCTTTACACCGCAGACTTTACCGGCATCACGGTAAACGTTTCGGGAAACGACACAGCATTCTTTTTCAGAGAATGGGGCAACTTCTCAAACGACTATTCTCTCTCGATAGATGAAGTGTTCTTTTACGGCGCGGACGGTTCGGTAGCGATCTATGTCGACGCGAACGGCAATCCCGAATTCGGCACTCACGCACCGCTTGATGTTTCCGTGTATGAGAGCGCCGCTCCCGCAGAAACCACAGCCGCCGAGACTACCGCAGCGACTACCACTGTTGCAGAGACCACGACCACAGTGAACAGCAATGCCGATACAACAACAGCAGCGGC
>JAFZOA010000599.1 GCA_017550775.1 Ruminiclostridium sp.
ATATAAAATGTTGACAAAATCCCCAAAAAGAGTTATACTAATGTAAAAAACATTATCAACAGCTTAAGGGATTATCATGAAAGATCATTCCGAAGACGGGAGATGGTTTATTGAATAAGATTTATGAGCTCCTTATAGAAAGTGGTATGTGGAAGTCTGTCCTTTCCGGTCTGCTGGTAACACTGAAAATATCCGCTCTGTCCGTCGTTTTCGGAACGATACTCGGCGCGGGGATATGCAGGCTTCGTATGAGCCGGTTCAGGGTACTCAGCCGCGCGGCAGGATTTTACATAGCCGTTCTTCGCGGAATGCCTGTGCTTATGCTGCTTATGATGATGTACTATGTGGTGTTCGCAAGGACAGAGATCGAAGCGGATATAATCGCGGTAATAACATTTTCGCTGAATTCGTCGGCGTATTTTGCCGAGCTTATGCGAAGCGCGCTTATGGCTTCGGACAAGGGTCAGGTCGAGGCGGCGAGGACTCTCGGATTTTCGCGTGTACAGGCTTTCTTCCTTGTGACGCTGCCGCAGGCGGTCGATATAGCGAAGCCGGTGTACGAATCAACGGTCGTTAATCTGATACAGTGGACGAGCGTTGTCGGCTATGTAACGATAACCGATCTTACACGGGTTATAAACACAGCGTCATCGAGAACGATGCAGCCCGTGATAATGATATGCCTCGGAATGCTGATCTATTTAGGTGTCGCGTATCTTGTGAAAGCGATCTTTTTCTTTACAGATATAAATAAAAAAAGAAAACTCAAAGGAGCAGAAAAATGAAGAATTATCCTAAGAAATTTATGCTTGCATCGGGACTTGCAGCCGTACTTCTGATGACATCGTGCAATGCCGCGGAAAAGCCTCAGAACGCCGATCCGTTATCCACCACATTTGATGTTCCGGGAGCCAGAGCTGCGGTGACAGTTCATATCGGAATCCTTGAATCGCCCGTGCCGATAGTCGATGAGACCATCGTCGATGCCGGAGAGGATACGACGGGCACCGACAGAAGCGCAGAGTCGTTCTCTTCCCTGACCGAGCTCCAGCTGTCGCTGATGAGAGGTGATGTCGATTCCGTAAAGATCGCGGACTGCACCGCAAGATATATGGCTGCGCGCAATTACGAATTCGCGGCTGCAACGCTCGATACCGAGACCCCGTTCAATGTAGGCTTCGCGATGATGCTAAACAATACCGACGCAGAGCTTTGTGAAAGGCTTTCAAAGGCGATATCCGAGATCAAAGCTGACGGTACCATGAAGACGCTTGAGGAAAAATATATAAACGGATTCATTGACGGAAAAGAACCCGAGCCTGTCGCATACGAGCATTTCGACGGCGCCGAGACCGTGACATTTGCGTTTACCGGAGATCTTCCGCCCATGGATTTCATATCAGCCGACGGAATACCCGCAGGGTTCAATACCGCACTTATATCCGAGATAGGAAAGCGGCTTCACATAAACATAAAGTCCGTGAATATCGAATCGGGATCAAGAACGATAGCCCTTATGACCGGCAGAGCGCAGGTCGTTTTCTGGACTCCGGTTCTTGACAATGTTACAGAAGCTATGTATCCCGACGGAATGACCATAACCGATATTTACCATACCGAAGTTCTTTCCGAAGTAAAGCGGAAGTCATAAAGAAGAATAATATATGAACGTTATTGAAGTAAATAATCTGTCAAAATCGTTCGGTGATCTGAAAGTGCTTGAGAACGTCGGCCTTGAGGTAAAAAAAGGCGAAAAGATCGTGATACTCGGCGGTTCCGGCTGCGGGAAAAGCGTGTTCCTGCGGTCGCTTGAAATGCTTGAAAAGCCGGATTCGGGCACCGTCACGATAATGGGCGAGGAGATAACCGCGAAAGGCGCAAAGATCGACGTTATACGGCGGAAAATGGGAATGGTCTATCAGAACTTCAACCTGTTCTCCCACATGAACGTTATGGAAAACCTTTGTGCCGCGCCGTGCAGGCTGCTGAAAATGCCGAAAAAAGAAGCCCGCGAAAAAGCAGGCGAGCTGCTTCGCACAGTGGGTCTTTCCGGCAAGGAAAACGCCA
>JAFZOA010000600.1 GCA_017550775.1 Ruminiclostridium sp.
AGTGGTCGAGCAGTTGCCTGTCATCAAGCAGCAGCTCCGGAGCATCAAGGAACGCTTCTCGGAAGAGACAGCAAAGGCTATGGAAATGGAGTGTACCGAAGATACTCTGAAAGAGATCAGAGCTATCCGAGCTCACATTTCAAAGATATTCAAGGCTCTCGAAGATAAGCGCAAGGCGGCGAAAAAAGCCATACTCGCACCGTATGAGGATTTCGAGCAGGTTTACAAGGAATGCGTCACCGACATTTACAAGCCGTGCGACGAAGAACTTGCAAAGAAGATCGCAGAGGTCGAGAACAGTCTTAAGGCGGCAAAGAGAGCTGACGCGCAGGAGTATTTCAACGAATACGCTAAGAGCCTTATGATCGACTTCGTTACACTGGATCGCATCGGACTCAACATAACGCTGAATGCATCGAAGAAATCCATACGCACTCAGATAAAGGATTTCCTTGATAGAGTAAATGACGAGTTGCAACTTATTGAAACGCAGCCTCACAGCGCGGAGATACTCGTCGAGTATAAAATATCGCTGAATGTTGCACAGGCTATCACGCGCGTTTCAGAGCGCCACAAGGCTATTGAAGAAGAGCAGCGCCGGAGAGAAGCTGCACAGGCAGTTGTCGAAAAGACAGCGGCAGTTGTCAAAGCAGTTGACGAAGTAGTTGACGAAGTAGTTGACGAATCGACTGAATTCGCACCGCCGACAGCAGAGATCATTCCCGAAACACCGCAGGAAGAAGAAACAGTCGCAGAGAAAACCTACTCGACTACATTCACAGTCAGAGGAACTCTCCCGATGCTGAAAGCTCTGAAAGAATTTTTGAACAACGGAGGATATGAATATGAGTGCGAATAAGCCTAAGTTCTCGGTGGCAATAACTACCGAGAAGTATCAGACGCTCGTCCGGAACACGCTCGGCGATCCGAACAGAGCAAAGAGATTTGTCGGCGCGATAACGTCAGCAGTAGCGGTGAACGCCGCATTACAGGAGTGCGATGCGGGAACAATCCTCGCCGGAGCTCTTCTCGGCGAAAGTCTGAACCTTTCCCCCAGTCCCCAGCTCGGACAGTATTACCTTGTACCGTTTGAGTGCAAGGTAAAAGGATCCGACGGGAAAGTGATATACAAGACTGATGAAAACGGAAATGTAATGAAAGACGCAAGGGGCAGATATATCCCGCTCACCGAGAGCCGTGCACAGTTCGTTCTCGGATATAAGGGCTACATACAGCTCGCTCTCCGCTCCGGATATTATGCAGACCTCGATGTTATGGAGATACGCGAGGGCGAATATCTCGGGAAGGACAGCTCCACAGGAAAGCCGCGTTTTCAATTCATCGAGGACGACGAGGAAAGAGAAAAGCTCCCCGTTATCGGATATATGGCATACTTCGAGTATCTGAACGGTTTCAAAAAGGTCGTTTACTGGAGCTATAAGAAAATGCAGGAGCACGCCGACAAATATTCCCCCGCGTACTCGGCAGAAGCACACAGGAAGATACTCGACGGACAGATACCCGACAGCGAAATGTGGAAATACTCGTCGTTCTGGTACAAGAACTTCGACGAAATGGCAAAGAAAACGATGCTGCGGCATCTGATCAGTCGGTGGGGCGTAATGTCAACGGAGCTTCAGACGGTGTATGACAAGGATGCGTCGGCGCTCGAAATTGACAAGGACGGGAATTTCGTTCCGACAGGTGGCGAGGTGATCGACGATTCGATTATTCCCCCGGGCACTCAGATAACGAGCAGCGAGACCGCGACGGAAGAAAAAGTAAATCTGGACGACATTTGATATGGCTGATATACCCTACACAATAATCTCCACGGGCTCAAAAGGAAACGCCGTTGTGATAAATGACATAGTGCTGATTGACTGCGGCGTTCCGTTCAAAGCCCTTACCCCATATTACAAAAATCTCAAGCTCGTTTTGTTGACACACATTCATTCGGATCACTTCAACAAGACTGCCATTAAGCTGCTCGCAGAAGAGAGACCGACGCTGAGGTTTGCTTGCGGCAAGTGGCTCGTGAATGCTCTGATAGAGTGCAAAGTCCCCAAAAAGAATATCGACGTACTCACGAGCGGCACTATCTACAACTACGGCGCTTGCAATGTGATACAGTTTCCGCTATCGCACGACGTCCCGAACTGCGGCTGGAAAGTACATTTTCCTATCGGCAAGGTCATATACGCGACGGACACCAACAATATGAACGGCGTGTCCGCGCTGAACTACGACCTGTATCTAATCGAGGCTAACTACATCGACGAGGAAATAGAAGCAAAGATACGCGAGAAGAAAGCTGCCGGCGAATACGCATACGAGATACGGGCACAGCGGTATCATCAGAGCAAGGCAAGGTGTGACGACTTCATATATCGGAACATCGGCAGGAACGGTAAGTATGAATATATGCATTGTCACAAGGACGAGGACGAGAACGATGAAGGGTAAAATCACAGGTCTGACATTCAACGCCGACGGAACGCAGAATATAACTATCACAACGGCGACTGATCTGCGCCCGGTCTACGACGAGCTCAAAAGCAAAGATGTCGAATTCGGATTAAAAATATACTCCCCGAAGCGGTCAAGAAACGCGAACGCTTACTGCTGGGAGCTGTGCGAGAAACTCGCAGAGGTAATGTCGCGTGACGGTACCGTGTTCACGAAAGAAGATGTGTACCGGCAGTCGATAAAAGATGTCGGGATATGGCGGGATTTCACGCTTGATCCCAACGACGCGAAAACGCTCCGCACAGCGTGGGAAATGCTCGGTGTGGGCTGGGTGACAGAACAAGTCGATTTTGCGCCCGACGGCGTAAATGTGGTTGTACGCTGCTACTACGGTAGCAGCAGGTACAGCCGTAAGCAAATGGGCAGACTGCTCGATAATCTGATCCAAGCGTGTGAGGAGCAAGGCATTGAGCACAGACCGCCCGACGAAATTGAAAAATTAAAATCATTGTGGGCGTCCGCGCCTACGGAAAGGACATAACAATGGACGAGATTAAGAACACACAGGAAACAACAATCGAGGAAACTGTTGCAGATAATGAAACAGTTGCAACTCCAGAAACAAGCGGCATTACAGAGGACGAAGCAAAGGAGATCGTCGGCGATCCTATCCCGGATCTCCAGGAAACGCAGGAACTCACCGCGCCGACTGTCGAGTACAAGTATATAAGTTTCGCAAAGATACCTCTCGAAGAGTACAAGG
>JAFZOA010000601.1 GCA_017550775.1 Ruminiclostridium sp.
CCCCTTAGTTTCTCTGCCGCTGTACTTACCGACGATCATCAAGCGGCTCTCCCCCTTAGTTTCTCCGACGCTGTACTTACCGACGATCATCAAGCGGCTCACCCCCTTAGTTTCTCTGCCGCTGTACTTACCGACGATCATCAAGCGGCTCTCCCCCTTAGTTTCTCTGCCGTTGTACTTACCGACGATCATCAAGCGGCTCACCCGGCATAAATCGCCGGGAACCGGCGCGCAGAGGCTCTCCCCCTTAGTTTCCCCGCCCGACTTCTCTGAGGGCACCAACAAGTACCAACACGCAGAAGGGAGTACCCGGTGACTTCGAAGAGAGGCGGGCGGGGACGGCGCCCTTTGGTTACTTTCCGTCGCTGGAGACGGAAAGTAACTCGCCACGCCGGCAGGGAGCGGAAAAGGGGAAGGATATCGCTGCGGGCGAAAAGAACCGGGATCCGGTGAGAAGAACCGGGATCCGGCGAGAAGAACAAAACCCAAAGAGAAATCGGGGTCGGGACAGGGTCGGGCGAAATGGGGTCGGGACAGGGTCGGGCGAAAACAGTTGACAATTCTGTGATTTTGTGTTATAGTATTTGATGTATATGTATCTGTTATGAAGTGTGGTGTGTGAGGGTGTTTGAAAGGCTCGAATATCTGCGGGACAAGTCAAACAAGCTCCCGATGCGCCCCGGCGTGTACCAGATGAAGGACAAGTCGGGGAAGATCATCTACATCGGCAAGGCGAAGCTGCTCAAAAACCGCGTCACCTCCTACTTCCACTCCGTGGAAGCTCACAACGCCAAGACGTACAAGCTTGTCTCACAGATACACGACTTTGACTTCATCGTGTGCGATACCGAGCTGGACGCGCTCGTCCTCGAAGCGAGCCTTATCAAGCTCCACTCGCCCAAGTACAATATCCTGCTCAAAGACGACAAGGGGTTCAGCTATCTGCGCATATCCGGCGGGGACTACCCGAGGATATCCCATTCCTTCAGGAACGACGACCCCGGCTCAACATACATCGGTCCCTACATGAGCGCGTTCACCGTCAAGCAGGCGGTCGAGGAAGCCGACCGTATCTTCATGCTCCCCACCTGCAGCAAGGAGTTCCCACGGGACTTCGGGAAGGAGAGACCCTGTCTCAACTACCACATCAAGCGCTGTATGGGCGTTTGCAAAGGCAACATCTCCAAAGAAGAATACGCCGCGACAGTCGCACAGGCGGTGGACTACATCAGAAACGGGAGCCGACAGAGCGTAGAGCGGCTCACAGCCGAGATGAACGAAGCGGCGGAAGCCCTGGAGTTCGAGAAGGCTGCGAAGATACGCGACCGTATCGCCGCGATCGAGCGCTCCGCCAACGTCCAGTCCATACGCTCCGACAGGGACATAAGCTGTGACGTTTTCGCCCTCTCACACAACACCGGGCTTACAGCGGCGGCGGTGGTGAAGTACCGCTCGGGAATGCTCGTGGACAAGGAGAACTACTTCATCGGCGACGAGTACGAGCCGCAGTTCATCCGCACGGAGTTCATAATGCGCTACTATGAGAACGGGAGAGAAATACCGAAGCTCATACTGCTCGACGGCGACACCGAGGACAACGCTCTGCTCGAAGAATACCTGCGCGGGATAGCCGGGTACAAGGTGAGCATCACCGTCCCGAAGCGCGGCGAGAACCTTGTGCTCACCACCCTCGCCAAGAGCAACGCGGACGAGTACCTCGCCCTTCGCGTCGGCCGGACGAGCCGCGAGATAACCGCGCTCCAGGACTTGCAGAAGCTTCTCGGACTCAAAAAGATACCGGTGCTCATAGAAAGCTACGACATCTCGAACATGGGCGAACAGACCCGTGTCGCGGGAATGATAACATACAAGAACGGCCGCCCCTTCAAGGCGGGCTACCGGCGATTCAGCATCAAGGAAGTCGTCGGGATAGACGACTACGCCTGTATGCAGGAGGTGCTGCGGCGGCGCTTCACCCACTTTCTCGACGGCGACGAGGGCTTTTCCGAAAGACCCGACCTGATATTGCTGGACGGCGGCAAGGGTCACGTCTCCGCGGTACGCGAGGTGTTCGACGACATGGGGATAGACGTGCCGCTTTTCGGACTTGTGAAGGACGACAAGCACCGCACCCGTGCTATCGCGGCGGACGGCGGGGAGATACAGGTCAACGCCAACAGGAACCTGTTCAAACTGCTCACCGAGATACAAGACGAGGTACACCGCTACTCCATAAACTACCAGCGCAGGAAGCACAAGATGTCACAGTACGAGCTCGACCTCACCAAAGTCAAGGGGATAGGCGAGAAGAAGGCTCTCGCGCTGCTGAAACGCTTCAGGACTAAGCAGGGCATAAAGGCCGCCGCGGTGGAAGAGCTCATGGAGGCGGCAAAGATCGACAGAGAGACCGCCGAGGCGCTGTACCTGTTCGTACAGGACGCGTTCTGACGCGGAACGAAAGGATATAAGGTATGAGAGTTATTACGGGAAAGGCACGCGGAATGAAGCTTGTCTCCCTCGAAGGCACGGACATAATCCGTCCCACGGCGGACGCGGTGAAGGAGTCCATGTTCAGCATCGTGCAGTTCGATGTTGAGGACGCGGTGGTGCTCGACCTTTTCGCGGGCTCGGGACAGCTCGGTATCGAGGCGCTCTCCCGCGGGGCGGCGAAGGCGTACTTCGTGGACAGCTCCCGCGCGTCGATAGAGGTCGTGAAGCAGAACCTTGCGCACACTAAGCTCGAAGAGAACGCGGTGGTGGTAAATATGCCGAACTCCGCATTTTTGCGTACTGCGCGGGACAAAATAGACATAGCGTTCCTTGACCCGCCCTACGGGAAGAACCTTATCGCTCGCTCGCTCCCCGCTCTGACGGAGATAATGAGCGCGGACGGAATCATCGTCTGCGAGCACGAGGCGGAGTGCAGGCTTCCGCAGGAGGAAAACGGGTTCACGATCGCGAAGAAGTATAAATACGGAAAGATCGCTCTCACGGTATATCGCAGAAAGAATGACGGGAGCGAGGAAACGGAGAGTTTATGAGAAAGGCGATTTACCCGGGAAGCTTTGACCCCGTCACCAACGGTCACTTAGAGATCATAAGGCGCGCGTCGGTGCTGTTCGACCAGCTCGTCGTGCTGATATCGGTGAACCCGAACAAGTCCACGAGCTTTACGACGGAGGAGCGTGCAGACCTTCTCCGGCGGGTATGCTATGACATACCGAATGTGAGGATAGACAGCTGCAGCGGGCTTATCGTGGACTATTTCAGGGAGCACGACTGCGACATCATAGTCAAGGGGCTTCGCGCGATGTCGGATTTTGAGAACGAGTTCCAGATGGCGCACGTCAACAAGCACCTTTGTCCGCGTGCCGAGACGGTGTTCCTCTGCGCCGACAGCCAGAGCACCTACCTCTCGTCGAGCATGGTGAGACAGATCGCGGCGTTCGGCGGCGACATCTCGCCGTTCGTTCCCGACGCGATAAAAAACGATATAATTAAAAGACTTGACATAACACAGAAACAGGAGGATAACACAGTATGAACATTGACGAGATATTGGAGCTTATGGACGATATGCTCGACAAGGCGGTAAATGTGCCGTTCTCAAACAAGAAGTCGCTTATCGACGTGGACAAGATGCGGGAGCTCATCGACGAGATAAGGCTCAATATGCCGCGTGAGATCAAGCAGGCGCACGATCTCGTGAACGACCGCAAGGCGATCATCAACACGGCGAAGAATGAGGCGGCGAACATAATAGCTCACGCGGAACAGCGTGCCGCGGCGCTCGTAGCACAGCAGGAGATAGTCCGTCAGGCTACCGCGAAGGCTAACGAGATCAATGCCGCAGCCCAGGAGCAGACCAAGGAGCTTCGCGACATGACCAACAAGTATGTCGATAATATGCTCACCAAGGTCGAGGAGCTTCTCTCCAACGACATTCTCGACGTCAAAAAAGCCCGCAGCGCCCTCAAAAACACTATCAGATGACCCGAACCCCTGCCCCGCACTCCCCGGAACCCTCCGGAGGAGTGCTTTTTTATTGATGCTCGCTTCTTCACAACACTTTGCTTCTCTTTCAGTTTACAGTTTACAGGTTACAGTGTCCAGTTGTGGTGTCCGCTGCGCGGACGATTTTGAATTGTGACAAAGGAAGATAGCTTGTCACAATTATATAAATTCATCATTCGGGGCAGAAACGACCTCCCTTCGTCACGATTATATCAATTCATCATTCGGGGCAGAAACGTCCTCCCTTCGTCACGATTATATCAATTC
>JAFZOA010000602.1 GCA_017550775.1 Ruminiclostridium sp.
CTGACTCTTCATTTTTCTTACGCTTTAAAGCTTTAATATCTTCATTCAGGAGCACCAGATATGCTTTTTCAGGCTCGCGGACATACGCTTTATCATTGCTGCATTTCAAAAGCGATATCCGTATATATTCTCCCACATACATCTTTTTTAACAGCAGCGCAGTTTTTATAATTTCTTTATCCTTATCTCTTATTCTCGTAAGATAAGGTTCACAGCATTCCATAAATGCTTTTTCTCCGATAAAAACAAGATCATACACATCTATCCCGATCTCGTCCGCCGCATCACAGCACTTGCTCCCGAAGATATATTCCTTCATTCTGATAAGGTATTCTACTGTCGTTCTTTCGGAAAGTACAGTTTTCGGTGAAAAGGCAAAAGATTTGATACTTTTGGGAATGTCTGTGACCGTTATTTCCACCGTTATCATCTGCCTTTCTTTTTACTGACGTTCATTCATTATCATATTATATATCTCACTCTTTGAAAAACCGAATTTCTTTGCAGCCTCCTTACAGGCTTCCGACGCTTTCTTTCCGGAAGCTATTTCCGCTTTTGCATATTCTGCTGCTGTTTCTATATCGGCTTCATTTTGTTCTTCCTCCGGCGCACCTTCCACCACGAGAACATACTCGCCCTTTGGTGTTTTCTCAGAATAGTATTTTATCATGTCGGAAATTTTTCCGCGGAGGACTTCTTCATGTAATTTTGTAAGCTCGCGACAAAGTGATATTCTTCTGTCTCCAAGAGCTTCATAAAGATCGTCAAGTGTATTTTTCAGTTTGTGCGGAGCTTCATAGAAGATCAGAGTCCGGTGAAAATTTTTGATCTCATTGAGGTGCGCGTTACGCTGTTTTTTAGTGACGCTCAGAAATCCTTCAAAAGAGAACCGCGAAGTCGGAAGTCCGGATATCGCAAGCGCCGACATTGCAGCGGTAGGGGAGGGAACTACGTTTATTTCGATACCGTGCTCCGCGCACAGCCGGACAAGATCCTCACCCGGATCGGAGATACATGGCATACCCGCGTCGGTGACTATTGCACAGTTCTCACCGGCAAGTATGCGGTTCACGATATACTCGCCCTTTTCGCGGAGGTTATGTTCATAGTAGCTCACCATTGGCTTGTGGATATCGAAGTAAGTCAGGAGCTTCATAGTAACTCTTGTATCCTCTGCGGCGATGAAGTCCACAGAACCAAGAACTTCTATTGCTCTCGGGGTCATATCCGAGAGATTACCTATCGGGGTCCCTACAACATAAAGCTTAGACATTTTTTACTGTTTCTTCCTTTTATCTTTTTGGTCTGACATTATACGACAGAATGATACTTTTTTATGAAAAAGTTTTCCTGCTTATTCTATTCCTTTTTGTTGAGTATTTTTCAATAAGCCTCACTGTCTCTGTTCATAAATTTACCTGTCAAATAAGATTTTAACATATTTCCGTATTCCCGGAAACGCATATTCAAGCGTTTTTTAAACATATTCCACCGAGTTTTCAACTGTTCATAGCATAAAAAATGTTTAAAAATATGAGTTTTCAACACTTTCAACACATATATCGTGTAAAAAAATCTTTCTACAATTTGTATTTTCCTGGGTTTTACTCATCTTTTACAAACCACCTACAAATAAGAATTATAAAATTTTTATAAAACCGGCAAACCCTATTGTTTATCAGCTTTCCCGGCATTATAAATTATGACAGAAAATGCTGTTATAACTTGTACATATTATACAACAGATTTGATATGCGTTACATTTTCTGATTGTGGATAACCTTACTCTGTTAAAAAAACCGCAAAGTCCGTTAAATAAAGAACTTATAACACTTTCAACAGAGTTTTCAACATAAATCCCTGTTGAAAACTAAGTTTCAACAATTTTCAACGGGATAACTTTTCGCTGCTGATAAATACTGAATTAGGTTACAGTTAAGTGACAATAATACAAAAAGTAGAGAAAAAACTCTTGACAGGCATTACGGAGTGAGAAAACATGAAAGGTGTAAAAAAAATAGTTCTGGAAGTGCGCCCCGAAAACGAGTATTTCGAGAAAGCTCTGCTGTTCCTTGATCCCGACAAGCTTAATGAGTCTCAGAAGAATATTTCAGACAGCGCAAATCTATTACTCTCAGATATAACACCACAGTATTATCGCAAAAAGTATAATTTCAGACGACTTGCTTTTCCGGTATTTGCCGGTATAGCGACGGGTTCTATCATAACGTGGGGTGCTGTCTTGCTGATCGGGCTGCTGTGATAATCTCAAACCGCCTGCGAAGGGTAAGACAGCTTACATTGCTGACATATACGATATCAGTGCAGACTATGATACTTTTAGGCATATCAAGCGACACATAGTATATTTTGCCACTTTTTTGACAGTACGACAAGTAATCATTCATGTATTTCTGTACAGTCACCTTCTCAATATCAAATATACCTATTATTTCACCGATATGAACAGAAACATCACTTCCGAGGTGAAGATACATATATTATTGTCCTTTCAGCTCAAATTTGCCGCCATTAACGTCCCAGATCTTCCCCGAACCGAATTTGTCGGTATCGGAAAGATTACATGATGTAATAAACACTTGAAAATTATCAATATGGTTAATAATAAAGCCCCGCCGGAACGCGTCCAGCTCGCTCAGTACATCGTCAAGGATAATGACCGGTACATCATCGCTCTTGTCCTTTATCATCTGTGCCTCTGCGAGTTTCATTGCAACCGCTATGCTGCGTATCTGACCCTGTGAAGCGTAATCCTTTGCTGGCATATTATTGATACAGAACAGAATATCGTCGCGGTGCGCGCCAACCACAGTGTATTTCATTCGCAGCTCACGCTCTGCCGTCTCACGCAGCCGGGTCATATACCTGTCATACATAAGCTCAAAATCTTCCGCAGAGAACGTTTCCTCACCCATGACAGTACTGTCATACTTCATGGTGAGCTTTTCATTCCCGCCGTTTATCAGGTCATAGTATTCGTCCGAAAGCGCAGCGAGCCTTTCAAAATACTTAATACGCCCGCACATTACATTCACTCCGAGCCTGGCAATGGTCTCATTCCAGCTTTCAAGCATCATACCCATATTCGGGTCATACGCAGACATATTCATAAGTATATTATTCTTCTGTTTCAGAGCTTTATTGTATTCATAAAGTTTGAAATTATGAACACGATTTATCATATTTGACACAAAGTCGATATAATCGCGTCTCGCCGCCGGTTCACCCTTGACTATATATAAATCTTCTGGTATAAATAAAACATATCTCAACGCACCGTATAACTTTTCAGCGTCCTTCATTTCAATACCGTTGAATTTCAGCTTCACAGAACCGCGTTTCTGACTGTACTGAATGGTATTCTCCTTACCGTTCATATTATCGAAAACAAAACACATCTCGATAACAGTCTCATCATCCCCACTGCCGAAGGGGAGCAGCTCAGACGGCTTCGGATTGCGGAAGCTTTTTCCAAAGCATACGGAAATAGCCTCGCACAGATTTGTTTTACCCTGGGCATTATTTCCCGTGAAAATATTCACCTTTGGGTCAAAAGTAAAATCAGCCGAGGCTATATTTCTGAAATTCCTGACAGATAAAGATCTAACTATCATTATTCCTATACTTACACGTTAATGGAGATCATTAAGCACAAGGCTCTGATCTCCATAATATTTTATCCATTATGTTATATTCTATTCAGATATACGAACGGTATACTCTTCCGTACCTTCATCAAAGTTGACAGAGACCCTGTCGCCGTCATACAGCTTCTTTCCGCGCATAACGCAAACTTCACCGTTTACTTCAACTATACCGTCCTGGATCATGAGCTTCGCCATTCCGCCGGTCTCGGCTATATTTCCGAATTTGAGGAATTGTTCAAGCTTTATGAACGGAGGTGCAACCTTAATTTCTGTCATTATAGTTTACCTTATGTATTAAATATATAATATTATACTATTTGCTTCTTACGGGGAGAACTATTCCCACAAAGCTGTCGTCCTCCAGAGGACGTATGCGTATCGGGAAAAGCGGTCCTGTAAAGTCAATACGAACCTCGTCACATTCGCTGTTCTTTAACGCGTCTATCATGTATCTTGCGTTGAACGCTATCTCAAGACGCTCTCCGGTGTACTTGACAGGAAGGTCGCTGTTCATCTTACCGATAGAGGTCTTGATCTCAATGTGCATAGAGTCGCCCTCGAATGTACAGATAACAGGGCATTTGTACTTGTCGGTATTCAGGACAAGCGTTCTGTCCAGAGCGGTAGAAAATTCCAGAGCGTTTACGACAGCCGAGGATTTTTCCTCAAAGTTCATTATCTTCTCATAGTCGATGAAGTTGCCTTCAAGCAGCCTTGATATGATAACATAGTCTTCCTTCGAGAAGCATATCTGGTTACGGTCAATGCAGATCGAGACCTTTTTCTCGTTCGGCTCGTCCGAGATCATCTTCATGAACTCGTCAAGCGTCTTCTTAGGCACAACAAAGTCAATATCGTTGTACTGCACAGGCTCGATACGTTTCGCCATTCTCACGCCGTCAACGGATACCACGCTCAGCATATTGTTTTCGATATGGAACTTGCTTCCCATGTGTACGGGCTTGATGTCGGTAACTGCTACCGCGTGTATGGTCTGACGGATCATGCTCTTCATTACAGACTCGTCAACCTCAAAGGATATGTCGCGTTTGAGCTCCGGGATATTCGGGTAGTTGTCTCCCGATACTCCCACTATGTCAAATACGATCGAACCGGAGCTTATAGTAACGTTATCTCCGGAGGATTCGATCAGGACAAGTCCTGCCGGCATCTTTCTTATCATTTCGCTGAAGATCTTGGCGTTGACTACTATTTCGCCGTCCTCTATTGCTTCGGCAGGCTGGATTATACATTTGATGCCTATTTCAAGATCATAACCTGTTACAGTTATAACGTTGTTATTCAGGCAAACAAGCACACCTTCAAGAGCAGGTATCGTTGATCTTACTGCACAAGCCTTTGAGGCATTGGAAAGTGCCTCAGATAATATGGACTTATCAATGGTAAATTTCATACTTTTTTCCTTTCTGCCGAAAAAATTGTCCGAGATGAAATTTTTGAGAAAAAACAAACGACAAATATTATTTTTTAGTATTTGTAGTAGAGGCGGGCAAAACGTTAAAAACCTTTATATTCCTTTTAAGGAAGCGGTTTCCGGCTGTTGATTACCGGGTTGAGAAAATGTTTGAAATGTTAGATAAGTTTTTAACAATTTCACAATTAAACTTTTCACTTTCTGCGGGTATAAAAATGTTGAAAAAACCGGTAGATCAGATTAAACTATCAAATCTGAATGATGTCAATATTTATATGGATAATAATGTAATATCAACAAATTATGAACATTACTTTTTATGCAGTTTTCATAGTTTAATCAAAGCTTTTAATTTAAGTTGAGCTCAATTCAACTTTCACACAGTTTTAAGAATGTTTTTCAACATCAATTTCGCAAATCAACAGTCATCCGGGAAAAGTCATGAATTGCTGTTGCTGATGTTCTTGATAAGGTCTTCGACAGTTGCGCGGTAAGCGGAATCGTTCTGCATGACTTTTTTCACCTTATTTGTCGCATATACGACAGTTGAATGGTCGCGGCCGCCGAACTCCTTGCCGATAGAAGTATAAGACAGATCGGTCACCTTGCTTATGACATACATAGCCACCTGACGTGCGGTAGACACCTGAGAGTTGCGGTTCTTTGAGCGCATTTCCTCCGCGGAAACGTTAAAGATGTGGGAAACATCGGTTATAACGTGATCGACGGTGACGGGAACGGGCTGCTGCTCGTTCATTACGTCCTTGATAGTGTTCTGCGCCATGAGTATAGTCGGGGTATTGCCGGAGAGGAACGCGATGTGGTACATTCTGATTATTGCGCCCTCGATCTGACGTATATTGTTTTTAAGCTTGTCCGCCATATACTCCATAACATTGTTTGGAATTTTGAGATTCATGAGCTCGGCTTTTCTCTTGATGATAGCAAGCCTTGTCTCAAATTCCGGCGCGGCTATATCGGTGAGAAGACCCCACTCAAAACGGGTTATGAGTCTTGTCTCGATATCGTTGATCTCCTTGGGAGGACGATCTGAGGTAAGGATTATCTCCTTGCCCTTTCGGTGAAGCTCCTCAAAGGTATGGAAAAGCTCGTTCTGAGATTCCTTCTTGCCGGAGAAGAACTGCACATCATCGACAAGCAGCATATCGGCGTTTCTGTACTTATTCTTGAATTTTTCGGTGGTATTGGTTTTTACGCTGTTGACAAACTCATTTATGAAGGTCTCCGATGAAACATAGATAATGTTATAATCGGGGTGACGGGTCTCGATCTCATTCTTGATAGCGTAAAGAAGGTGAGTTTTACCGAGACCGGGTTCGCTGTAGATATAGAGCGGGTTGAAGTCGGCTTTATCCTGAGCTATGGATTTGCACGCAGCGCATGCGAGACGGTTGCTTTCGCCCACTATAAAAGTATCGAAGGTATATTTATAGTTGCTGTTTTCCTCTGTCTCATGCAGTCTTGTCTTTGTATACGGATCGTCGTCCAGTTCGGGGATAGGGTCGGAAACTCTTACGATCTCCTCGGGGGTGAGAGTATGGTCGCTGTTGGTGACATACTCGATATCCACCTCAAAGCCGAGAATATCCTTAAGGTGCTTCTTGAAGATCTCGTCATAGTTTTCGATAAGTATCTTCTTAACCCAGTCGTTCGCGACGAAAAGAACGGCTGTCTTATTATTGAGTTTGATAGGCTTTATCGGATCAATAAAAAGGTTTATCGCCGTTTCGGATATGTTAAGTCTTGTTTTCATCAGCTCGAAAATATCGCTGAACGAATTAAGTTCATTCTTCTTTGCATCATCAAGTGAACTCATTTTATCTTTCCTTCCGTATTGTGTTTTATATATATACCTTAAATTTTTACAATTTGTTTATTTCTGCAATAACCATTTTAGTTTACAGGTTACAGTTTGCAGGTTATAGTTGTGGTGTCCGCTGCGCGGACATATCTGAATCGTGACGAATCACGAAAGTATGTGCGCCGGAAGCGCTTAAAATCAAGATATTGTGGTATTATAAAGTTTTGTCAACAATATAAAAGAAATGTTGAAAAAAGCCACAAAAATATAGTGATACGCATTCTATTGTACCACAAATAAAGGCTTTTTTCAATAGTAAAACTCATAAAAATTATTGTGCAGATTAACGAGATAAGTTGTATATTTCCTCTCTATTAAAGGATTTAAAAATAAAAACGGCACTGCTTTTTCAGGCATTACCGTTTTCATTGATCTGAGTTATGTGTTGTTAAAGCTCGTTTCTGTTTTCTATAGCTCTCTGCAATGTCACATCGTCCGCATATTCAAGCGATGAGCCCGCCGGAAGACCGTATGCGAGCCTTGTTACCTTTATTCCGAGCGGCTTTATCATGCGGCTGATGTATGAGGCAGTAGTCTCACCCTCGACAGTCGGGTTTGTCGCCATTATCACCTCGTCCACGTCTCCGGACAGCCGTTTCATAAGCTCGGCTATTCGTATGTCGTTCGGACCTATGTTTTCCATCGGCGACAGCAGCCCGTGCAGAACATGATATACTCCGCCGAAGCCGCCCGCGCGTTCAAGAGCCGATACGTCCTTCGGAGCTTCGACCACGCAGATAGTCTTTTTGTCACGCCGGTCGTCACTGCAGATAGAGCACTGCTCGGTATCGGTGAAGTTCTGGCAGATATTGCAGCAATGCACGCTCTTTCGGGCGCTGAGGATCTGGGATGTAAATAATTCCACGTCCTCTATCGGCTGGTTCAGCATAAAGTAAGCAAGTCTCTGTGCTGTTTTCATGCCGATGCCGGGAAGCTTTGCGAACTGTTCCGCTGCGGAAACGAGAGGTACGGAGTAATATTCCGCCATATCAGAACAGACCCGGGAAGCTTACGCCGCCGGTGACCTTCTCCATTTCTCTTGCGCTTTCCTCGTCTATCTTCTGAATGATAGCATTCACGCCCGCGACGATAACGTCCTGTAAGCTCTCGATGTCGTCCTTGTCAACGATATCGGGGTTGATCTTGATCTCCTTCAGAACTCTTCCGCCGGTCATGGTAAGCTCTACCATTCCGCCGCCTGCTGTCTCGGTAAACTCGGTCTGTTCAAGCTTTTCCTGAACGACCTGGATATCTTCCTGCATCTTCTGAGCCTGCTTTACCATTGAATTCATGTTTGCGGCTCCCTTGTTTGCGTAACCCTGAGGTAATCTTGCTTTCATAATTAAAATTTCCTTTCTTACGGCTTTGTTTTTATTTTTATTCCCTTTGACCTCGCAAGGTCAAGAAAACTTTTTAACCTGTCATTTTCCGCCGGAGAATCCGAAGCTTCGGTATTCTCGGTGTATTCCTTTATTGTGACATTTCTTCCGATAGCCTTTGAAGCGGCTTCACAGATCACCTGTCTGTAATCCTTTATCGCCATGTCAACGGCAAGCTTTCCTCCGGATATCAAAACCTCGTCGCCGCGGATATAAGCGGTGGTATTCTCAACCCCGAGCTTTATCATAAGCGGCAGAGTTGCAAGAATGTCCTGCCAGATATTGAGCGGCACGATCTCCTGTTTTACGTCCTGATCTCCGGGACCCGGTTCTGTGCCGTCCGAGTTGTCATCATAAGTAATGTTTATAGGCGGGAATACGTCCTTCTTTTCGGGCTCATTATTCTGCGGGGCAGGCGGCTGTATATTTCCGAACACCGCGCTCCTGAGATCATCGGGTTCTTCCTGTCTTGCTCCGTCTTTAAGCTTATCCGGAAGGTCGATCTTAAACGCGCTTTCCTGCTGCACAGGCTCCTGTACAGGTATCTGTACCTGTGGCTGTATCGGCTGTACAGGCGACTGCGGTCTTACCGGCTGAGGGGAAGGCTGTATGTTTCCGGCGGGTATACTATTATAATAGGGCGCTGCTCCCGCGCCGTTACCTATCATCTGTTCGAGCTTGTCTATCCTTGCGGAGAGAGAGCGTTCGTCGAGGTCGAGCTTCGGCGTACAGAGCTTTATGAAGCACATTTCGAGGTACAGCGCCGGAGTGCGTACTCTGCCCATTGTGGTGAATGTATCGCTGAGAATGGACAGACACCGCATTATCTGTTCGAGGGAGTATTGCTCCGCCTGAGAGCGAAGCTGCTCAAAATCCGCGTTCGTGACCCTCACGGCAAGTGCGTCCGCGCCGGACTTTATCAGCATCAGACTTCTGTAATGGGAGATAAGCTCCTCACACAGGCGGGTAACGTCCTTTGACCGCGCAACAAGCTCGTCGAGCAGTATCAGCAGTTCGCGGGAGTTCTGCTCCTTTACAAGTCCGCATATTCTGAACAGGTACTCACTTCCGGAGATACCCGCACATTCGCGCACCACTTCTTCGGTGACGCTGTCGCTTACAGCGAAGCACTGGTCGAGCAGCGAAAGTGCGTCTCTCATTCCGCCCTCGGATATCTTTGAGATCAGGAATGCCGCATCTTCGGTGAGCTGTTTTCCTTCCTGTTCCGCTACCCAGAGCAGGCGCTTCTTGCTGTCGGAGATATCTATTCGTCTGAACTCGAATCGCTGACAGCGGGAGAGGATAGTCGCGGGGACTTTATGGACTTCGGTAGTAGCAAAAATGAAAACGACATGGGGAGGCGGCTCCTCAATGAGTTTAAGCAGCGCGTTGAACGCGTTTATCGAGAGCATGTGTACCTCGTCGATGATGTACACCTTGTACTTTCCGGACATGGGTGCGTAGAAGGATTCTTCCTTAAGCGCTCTCACATCGTCAACGCCGTTGTTTGATGCCGCGTCGATCTCGGTTATGTCGGAATAGTCCTCGTCTATGCTTTTGCAGCTGTCACATTCGAGACAGGGGTTTCTGTCCCGCAGGTCTGTGCAGTTGAGCGCCTTTGCGAGTATCTTCGCGCAGGTGGTCTTGCCGGTGCCGCGCGAGCCGGTGAAGAGGTAGGCGTGAGAGGACTGACCGTTTCTGAGCTGGTTTTTGAGGGTAGTGGTAATATGTTCCTGCGATATCACATCGTCGAATGTACGCGGACGATACTTGCGGTACAATGCGAGATACATACCTATACACCCCCTGTTTCTCAAAAACAAAGCCCTTGATTATGAACACAGGCTTGCCGCGCACAAGCCGAAAATTTGCTTAATGCTGCTCGGTTCCCCGCCTGACATGGTTCACAACACGACCTTGCACGGGGTCTGTGTTCATATTCAAGGGCTCTGTTATCTGAAGCCTTCAATATATTATAAACTATTTTATCGGAAAAATCAAGAGTTTTTATTCAATTTTCGATAAACTCTTTTATCCTGTCGAGATTTCTTATTCCGTAATCATATCCTTCCTGTTCAAACGGGAGCAGTATCTTCGGGTCATTCTCCGTTCTGTGTATTCCGTAATCCTTTTCAGGGGCGAGCACGAGAGCTTTTCCTTCCTGTTCGAGAGCTTCGAGCTCCGCTATTTCGCGGTTATACATGATGTGACGGGTCTTGAGCGCTTCCGCGAGCATGGGGTATTTACGGTAGGCGAGCCGCACGGCGGAGATTATCTTCTCCGACTTCTTGACGTAGCCGCGCGGGCGGGTAAGTATAACTATCACCTTGTCGAGCCCGCTGTCGAGTGCATATTTAAAAGGTATGGAGTCGGTGATGCCGCCGTCCATGTAGTATGAGCCGTTGATCTTTATAGGTCGGAACAGTATCGGCAGAGCGCATGACGCGCGCAGCACCGTCCACTTTCTGTCGTCCGCCTTCACCCGCATATACTCGGTCTTGCCGGTCTCAATGTTGGTGACGGCACCGAAGCCGTTCTCGCCGGAGCGTCTGTACTCCTCGAAATCGTATGGGAGCAGCCGCGAGGGTATCTCTTCAAACACGAAGTCAAGCCCGTAGTACGAGCGGTTGTCACGCTTGAACATATTGCGCATACCCATGTAGCGCTTGTCGTGCATGAAATTTGCGGTGATGTTGTGGTTTCTGCGCGGCTGTTTTGAGAGGTAGGATACTCCGTAGGAAATACCTGCCGATGCGCCGGCGACGTAGTTGATGTAGATATCGTTGTCGAGAAGTGCGTCGAGGATACCGCAGGTGAATATCGTCCTGCTTGCTCCGCCTTCGAGAACAAGTCCGGTCTTCATGTTTTTCTCCTTAATTGTTTTAGTTTACAGTTATGGTGTCTCGTTCGTTGCTCAACCGTCTCAGTTTGGCTGTTGGGCGACGATTTTCAAAGTATCATGTTTTAAATGTGCCGCTTATCAGAATTATGACAAAAAGTATTTCTTTTGGCGCACATACTTTCGTGTTTCGTCACGATTTAAAAATGTCCGCGCAGCGGACACCACAACTGTAAACTGTACACTGTAACCTGTAAACTCAAATTGTAATCTGTAAACTCAATGTTTTTTCCGACAAAAATAATATTAGCACTTTTCCATAAAAAAATCAAGAAAAAAATTTTATCTGTGATAACGATTACTTTTTTCGGTATTTTTAGTATCTATATCTTGTATATCATAATTCTGTAACATCAATATCTGCTAATTTTTACCTAATTTTTAACATTTTTGGTAAATTCGCAATAAGATGCTAAAATGACGTAAAAGTTTTTTATGGGTTATTGACAATCTGTACTATTTTTGTTATAATATTAGGGAAAAGTATGGGATAACTATGCTCATTTGTAAATTTTAGCGTAATTTTTACTTAAAGTTAAGCTTATTTAACCTTGTTTTTATGGAAAATATACTCAAAGCGGAACATATATCCCGTGAATTTACCATAGGCGACGGAAGTGTCGTCCACGCTCTTACCGACATAGACCTTGAAGTCAATGAAGGGGAGCTTGTTTGTCTCAGAGGACGTTCCGGTTCCGGAAAGACTACACTCATCAATATCCTCGGCGCTCTCGACCGGCAAAACGGCGGAAACGTCTATTTCTGCGGCGAAAATATCGGGGAGATGAGTGACGCGGAAAGAGACAGGCTCCGCAGACACAAGCTTTCGTTCGTGTTTCAGTCGGTCGCGCTGATATCTACCATGACCGCTCTGGAGAATGTCGAATATTCACTTCGCCTCGCGGGGCATCCGATATCCGGACGGACGAAGCGGGCCAAGGAGTGCCTTACCCGGGTTGGTCTCGGCAAGCGCATGGATCATCGTCCCGGCGAGCTGTCCGGCGGTGAGCAGCAGAGAGTTGCCATTGCGCGCGCTGTTGCCAACAAGCCGAAGATCATCTTCGCGGACGAACCTACCGCCGCCCTCGACTCGAATACCGGTACCGCTGTGCTCGGACTGTTCAGAGAGCTTGTGCGTGACGACGGAATAACCGTGGTCATGACCACCCACGACGAGGCAATGATGCAGCTCGCGGATGTTGTGTACTCGCTTGAGGACGGACAGATAGTAAGCATAACAAGAAACGATATACCATTATAATATAATATATAGGGAACAGGATATGCCGAAAACCGTACTTCTCGCACCGCCCGAAAATGTCATGGTGCGCTGCGACGATCTGGTGAAGATATACAAGAGCAGAGATATAGAGGTAATGGCGCTGCAGGGGCTTGACCTCACGGTGGAGCGCGGCGAGCTCATGGGTATTGTCGGAGCTTCCGGCTCGGGCAAGTCCACGCTGCTGAATATGCTCGGCGGGCTGGATAAACCTTCGGCGGGGCGACTTTATATCGACGGCAAGGATCTTCTGAAGTTCACTGAAAAGGATTTCATAGAGTATAAGCGCAGGACAGTCGGCTTTGTATGGCAGAACAACGCCCGCAATCTGATACCTTACCTCACGGCGATAGAGAATGTCGAGATGCCGATGCTGCTGAGCGGGTACGAGAACAGGAGAAAGCGCGCCGAATACCTGCTTGACATGGTGGGGCTCTCGGCAAGGAAGAACTCGATGCTCGGACAGATGTCCGGCGGTGAGCAGCAGAGAGTCGCGATAGCAATAGCGCTCGCCAACAACCCGAAGCTGCTGCTTGCGGACGAACCTACCGGAGCCGTGGACACAAAAACAGCCGGGAATGTGCTGGACGTGTTCAAGCGGCTTAACCGCGAAACCGGAGTTACGGTGATAATCGTCACTCACGACGTGAACCTCGCGAAGTCTATCGACAGGGTAGTGTCGATACGCGACGGCAAGACTTCAAGTGAGCTGATACGAAAGAAGCCCGTGCTCACAAACATTTCGTTCGATGAGCTGAGCGAGATGCAGCAGGCGGAGATACGCGCTCTCGAAGAGAATGCGGGACACGAGGAGCTTGTGCTTCTCGACAAGGCGGGAAGACTCCAGATCCCGAAGGAATATCTCGCCGGACTCGGCATTAAGGGCGGCGACAGGGTACGCGTCGAGCTCGAAGACGACAGGATAAGTATATATAAGCAGTAAGCTGCTTTATAATAAAGAAACAACAGTTAAACCGATAAATAAATACTTCGTTTCAGTATCACACTAAACGAAAGACCGGAAAGGTGGAGCTTATTTTGGGCAAGAAGAAAAGAATACCGGCGATACTTCTCACAGCTGCTATGATCCTTTCAGTGCAGACGTTCCCTTCGTTCGCTTCGGACGAGGGCGAGACCAAGACCACGGATGTAAAGGTAAGTGAGAACTCGACGATCAAGGACATCATGAACACCGGCAACCGTGATGCCGCATACAGCGCCTACTACGAAAGGAACAAGAATAATCCTTTCCCAAAGAAGGAGATCGTTATCGAGGCAAAGGACGGAAAAGCAGGCAAGGATTCTACCGATAATGAGCCTCTTTACACGCTTGTTGATTATCCCGGACAGGAACAGTGTCTCGAATGGATAAACAACCGCGGCACCTTCACCTATGACTTTGAAGTTGAAGAAGCCGGCAATTACAGCATGGAGTTCTTCTACTATACGCTGTCCGGCGGAAGCACCACCATTGATGTCGGCATACGCATAGACGGCGAGTACCCGTTCACCGCCTGCAACGACATAACCCTCGACAGGTATTGGGAAGACGCGTCCGAGATACGCAAGGACAGTAAGGACAACGAACTCAAACCTACCCAGAAAGAGAAGGATATGTGGGTGACATACCCCGTCAAGGATAAGGAAGGTCTGTTCAACTATCCCTACTTCTTCTACCTTTCCAAGGGTAAGCATACTCTGACTCTTGAAGGAATCAGAACGAACCTCGCTCTCAAGACCGTAACCTTCAAAAACTATGACGAGCTTCCCGATTATGTAGCGCCTTCCCAGAGTGATATCCAGAATACTCCCGCACTCAGCACAGGCAAGAACGATATCGGCTCGAACACGATCCTCATTCAGGCGGAGCGTCCGGTCTATAAGACAGCCTCCACCCTCTATCCTACCTATGACAGAACTTCGAGCTATGCGAGCCCCTCTCACCCCACGAAGCAGCGCTATAACACCATAGGCGCAGACACCTGGAACAAGGCGGCTCAGGCTATCACATGGAGCTTTACGGTTCCGACCGACGGCTACTACAACTTCTCGTTCAAGGCAAGACAGAACAAGATGCGCGGATTCTACTCCAACAGACGCATCTACATAGACGGAGTTGTTCCGAACAAGGATATGGACATTGTTTCCTTCCCCTATGACCCGAACTGGTATGCCCAGAGACTCAAGGATCATAACGGCGACGATATGTACCTGTTCCTCGAAGCAGGCGAACACACCATAACACTTGAAGTCGTACCGGGCGACATAGGCGAGATCATGAGAAGACTCGATGACCTCGTTTATCAGCTCAACTACTACTACAGACGAATACTCATGATAACCGGTCCGTCTCCCGATGAATACAACGACTACCTCGTAGACAGACAGATCCCCGAACTTATCGACGTATTCAAGAACGCGATAGATACCCTCTACAACGAAAAAGCTAACATAGAAAAGCTCGGTCAGGGTTCGGAAGCGTCCTCTCTCCAGGCGCTCGCGGTAATACTCCAGCGCTGCGTTGACAAGGTGGACGATATCCCGCAGATGGTAGGAACTCTTAAAGACTACATCTCCGCGGTATCCGCGTGGATGAGAGACTACCGTGACCAGCCGCTCGAATTCGACTACATCGAGGTTCTCACAGTACATGAGCAGCCCGGCAATCCGAGAGGAAACTTCTTCGAGGAATTTGCGTTCGGCTTCCAGGCATTCATAGGCTCGTTCTTCGAGGACTATACAATGCTTTCCGACACCAGCGAAAAGTCCCTCAACGTATGGGTATCCCTCGGCCGTGACCAGGCTACCGTTGTTAAGGATCTCGTTGATAACGACTTCAACCAGGGCAATACCGGAGTTCAGGCGAGCATCAACCTCGTTCAGGGCGCTATCCTTGAAGCGACTCTCGCAGGCAAGGGTCCCGACATAGCGCTGTTCCTCGGCGGCGACTTCCCGATACAGTGCGCGGCAAGAGGACTGCTCGTTGACGTTTCCGAGTTCAGAGATTATGAGGATGTCGTAAAGGAAAGATTCACCGACAGCATCACAACGCTCTATACCTACAACGGCGGCGTTTACGGACTTCCCGTATCGCAGACCTTCCCGATGATGTTCTACAGAACGGATATCCTTGAAGAGCTCGGTATCGGTGAAGAAAAGATACCCAAGACATGGGATCAGCTTATCGAGATAATCCCGATACTCCAGCGTTCGTACCTCACGGTCGGCCTTGTACAGCCCACCTCGAACCTTTCAAGCTCGATATTCGAGTCCGGCGACACGTTCTCGATGCTCGTTCTCCAGACCGGAAACAATATATATGTAGACGATCTTTCAAAGACGACATTCGACAAGAAGGAAGTAGTGGATGTCTTCAAGAAGTGGACAGATTTCTACACGATCTATGACTTCGAGCAGACATACGACCCGTTCACACGTTTCAGAACAGGTGAAATGCCGATCATAATCAATAACTATCCGTTCTTCAACCAGCTCACCGTCTCCGCTCCGGAGATCAAGGGTCTCTGGGACTTCACACACGTTCCCGGAACACCCGCTGAGGTCGATATCTACGGCAACCCTGTAAATGAAGATGATATCAACTATGCCGCAAACTCCAGCAGCGCCGGCGCGGTAATATTCACCAAGTGCGTGGACAAGAACGCGGCGTGGGAATTCATAAAGTGGTTCACCTCCGACGATGTAATGACCACCTACGGAAGAACGATCGAAGGACAGATGGGACAGATGGGACGTTTCGACACAGCGAACAAGAATGCTCTCGCACAGCTTCCGTGGTCGAACTCCGAGTACGAGAAGATATCCGATGCGATGAGTCAGACGGTCGAGATCCCAATAATCCCCGCTTCCTACGCAACTACACGTCACGTCAAGAACGCGTTCAGAGCTGTTGTAAACGACGCGTGGAACCCGAGATATTCGCTCTCCTCCTACAACAGAGACATCAACGCCGAGATCACGAGGAAGAACGAAGACCTTGCGCTTATAAGCAAGTAAACAGGAGGGAAAAGCATTGGCTAAACGAGAAAAGTCTCTCTATATCGAGGACAATAAGTTCCGGTATACTCTGAGAGAAATGAAAAAGAACATAGGAGTTTACGGGCTTATCGCTCCGTACTTCGTACTGTTCCTCATATTCATGATAATACCGGTTTGCATCTCCCTCCCTATGGGATTTACAAACTTCAACATGGCGCAGTTCCCGCGCTGGGTAGGTTTGAGCAACTTCTACTCACTGTTCCTTGAGGACGAGGTATTTCTGAAGGCTATCGAGAACACGCTTGTGTTCGCGGTGGTGACCGGTCCTATAAGCTATATTCTGTGCTTCCTTCTTGCGTGGCTCATAAACGAGCTTCCCGGACCTATGAAAACGGTATTTACCTTCGTTTTCTATGCCCCGACGCTCGCGGGTAACATCTACACCACATGGCAGCTTATATTCTCCGGTGATACATACGGTATCATGAACGCTTACCTCATCAACCTCGGTATTGCGAAGGGCGCGATACAGTGGATCACCGACGCAAACTACATCATGGGCGTACTGATAGTGGTACAGCTCTGGATGGCGCTCGGTGCGGGCTTCCTCGCGATTCGCGCAGGTCTCCAGGGTATCCCGAGAGACCGCTATGAGGCGGGCGCTATCGAGGGTATCAAGAACAGAGGTCAGGAACTTATCTACGTCACTATCCCCGCAATGGGTCCCCAGCTCATGTTCGCGGCGGTAATGCAGATAACCTCGTCCTTCACGGCAGGCGACATCGGACGTATGCTCACGGCTTTCCCGACAACGGACTATGCCGGTCACACGATAATGACCCATGCCTTTGACTACGGTTCCATAAGATACGAAATGGGCTACTCCTCGGCAATATGCTTTGTATTGTTCGCGGTAATGCTTATCGCCAACTGGGCGATCAAGAAACTGCTCGGTAAGTATCTCGATTAAACGGTGCGGTAATTCCGCGACAGAAAATATAATTGACCGAAAGGACGGTAGTCATGAGACCAAGAAAATCCAGAAAGAAATATGGCGGCAGCCGCGGCGGCGACATAGCCATTTTTATACTGCTGCTGCTGCTCGGACTGTTCATGCTGTTCCCGATATATCTGTCCGCAATACAGTCCTTAAAGCCGTCGGAAGAGCTCTTCCTCTTCCCGCCGAAACTGTATGCAATGGCACCCACCAACCAGAACTATGTTGACCTTATCAACACAGCTTCAAATATGTGGGTACCGTTCAGCAGATACATATTCAACTCCGTATTCGTTGCGATCGTAGTAACGGTCGCTCAGCTCATATTCTCATCATCCGCGGCTTATGCTCTCGCAAAGGTGCAGTTCCCCGGAAGAAAGATGCTCAACAAGATCATCGAGATCACCCTTCTGTTCACAAGTACGGTACTCTACATCATGCAGTACATCGTAATGGCGACAATAGGCATCATCGATACTTACCTTGCGATCACTCTTCCGTACATCGCGACCTCAATGGGTCTGTTCCTTATGCGTCAGTTCATAGGTCAGCTTCCCGATGCGCTCATCGAGGCGGCATACCTCGACGGCGCGGGACAGGTAAGAATATGCTGGCAGATAGTAATGCCGAACGTAAAGCCCGCGTGGCTCACGCTTATGATCTTCGCCTTCAACGGCGCATGGCAGATCAACGGCTATTCCTTCATCTATAACGAAGCATTAAAACCGATCCCGACTGTTTTACAGCAGATAAGCGCTTCCGGTATCGCGCGTGCGGGTGTCGCGGCAGCCGCGACGGTCGTGCTGATGATACCGCCGATGCTGATATTCCTGCTATGTCAGAGCTCAGTCGTTGAAACAATGGCACAGAGCGGTCTTAAAGATTGATCAAGAAAGGATGATTTTAATGTCGTTACTCAAGAAGCTTGCGGCCGCGGCTTTAACCGCTGCTGTATCGCTCACCGCTCTTTCGGTCACGGTCTCTGCCGACGAACCGTATACGGGCTATAACTACGACTGGTGGGGCGACCCGATACCGTCTCAGAACGGCTTTGTCGTTGACAGGGTAGTTGACGGCAAGGATATGGGTCTTGACAAGCTCGACTACAGTGACAGGTCAAGCACTCAGCAGGATCAGATGAAGAATCTCGCCGAGCCCTCTGACATCTTCATAGATCAGAAGTTTGGTGATTTCTACATCGTTGACAGTAAGAACAACAGAATAATAGTCACAGACGAGAACTTTTCGCCGGAAAAAACAAAAGTTATAGAAGAGCTTCATTACGGCGAAGAATATCCTGAAAGCAAAAGTATAATCAAGAAGACGACCTTCAAGAACCCCCAGGGCGTCTATGTAAGAACGGATACCGACGGTAACACACTGATCTTTGTGGCAGACTACGATAACAACAGAGTTGTTGCGTTCACCCCCGACGATGAGATCAAAATGGAATACACCCGTCCGTCGGAGGATGTGTTCGATAAGGAAAAGACCTTCAACCCGAAGAAAGTCATCGTTGACGGCGCGTTCAATGTTTACGTCATCGTCCCCTCTATCACACAGGGTGCGGTCCAGTTCTCCGAGGACGGACGCTGTAACGGTTACTACGGTGCGAACAGAGTCGAGGCGACTGCGGAAGTTATAGCACAGCAGTTCTGGAAGCTCATCTATACGCGTGACCAGATCATAGCGATGCGCCGTTCGGTAGCTATCTCGATCTCCAACATTGATATCGACAGCGAAGGCTTTATCTACACCGTTACCGAGACCAAGACCGCCGATACCGACGTGCTCAAGAAGCTCAATCCGGCGGGCACCAACATCTTCATCAACTTAGGCTACTCGGACTATACATACGGTGACTACGCCACAAGATATTATAAAGGTACCACATATTCCTCCGCGATAACCGACGTCGATGTTGATTCGGACGGCAATATCTACCTGCTCGACTTCGCCACAGGACGTGTGTTCCAGTACACGAACGAATGTGACCTTCTGTTCATCTTCGGAACGAAGGGATATAAAAACTCCCAGGGTACTCAGAAGGGTACGTTCAGATCGGTATCCGCGGTGGAGACCTACAACGGAAAGGTCTATGTCGTGGATAACATCAAGAACAGCGTGACGGTGTTCCGTCAGACCGAGTTCGGCTCGATAGTGCAGAAGGCGATAGCGCTGTTCAACGAGGGTCTGTATGACGAGGCGAAGGCTCCGTGGGAGGAAGTCCTGAGACGTGACGCGAACTACTGGCTCGCTTATATCGGTCTCGGAAACGCTTACCTCAACCAGAACGATTATGAAACGGCTCTCAACTACTTCTACCGGACTTCGCGCGCCGGCTACAACAGAGCGTTCAAGAGCTTCCGAATAGAATTTATCAGAGCAAACTTCAACTGGATGCTTATAATCGTCCTCGTGATAATCGTTGGTCTCATAGTGCTCAGCTATGTGAACAAACATCGTAAAAAGAAAAAAGCGGCGAGAAAAGGAGGTTCGGAATAATGAGATTTGACTTGGATCTTCCTGCATGGAAATGGCCGTTCTATGTAATGAGACACCCCTTTGAAGGTTATGACGATCTTCGCTGGAAAAAGGGATATAACATGAAAGTCGCGTGGGTAATAGTTATCGCGTTCTTCATCATAAGCGTCGCGAGCGCTCAGTTCACCGGCTTCCTGTTCAACGATACCTACGTCAAGGTATTCAACATCGTGCCTTACTTCTCATCGTCGGTAATACTGTTCCTCACATGGGTAGTCGGCAACTGGTCACTGTGTACGCTGTTCGACGGAGAAGGTACAATGAGAAACATCTTCTGCGTTTCCGCGTATGCGCTTCTCCCTTACCTCTTCTCGGAGCTTATCGTTATCATCGCCAGCAACTTCCTGCTCAGAACGGAAGGCGGCTTCATATCATTCTTCAGATATCTCGGCATTGTCTGGTCGATAGTGCTCATGATATCCGGTATGAAGACAGTACATCAGTACTCCATACCGAAAACGCTTGTGGCTATGTTCTTCACAGTCGTTGCGATGGCGATAATCCTTTTCCTTGCGGTACTGCTTCTTACACTGTTCCAGCAGGTATTCGTATTCGGTTATTCCATATATACCGAGCTGATGTACAGGTTCAGTATTTAGCATGACACGGTAAGAAAACTTGAATTACACTGACCAATATGGAGGTTATAAAATGCTGAAGATAAGGAAAAGGCTGCTGACGGCGTGCCTTGCCGCGGTGATAACGGTCTCTGCGGCATCCGTGCCGGTGTGGTCGGAGTCGGAGGGCGCAGAGGATATCGCGGACGCGTCCGCCGAGGAGACTGCCGGTGAAGCGGATGTCGGCGAGGAGGACACCGGTATCTATGTGACGGAGGCGGAGGCTCTCGCGGACATGAAGATCATGGCGGAGAACTCAAAGCTCGCGCTTTATGTCAACGAGAAAAAAGCAACGTTCATGATAGAGGATAAGCAGAATGGTCACAAGTGGTGGTCTTCGTACTACAACACCGACAGCTCCAACAAGACAAGGCTCAGCAAGCGCAGCACGCCTATTTCGATAGACGTTGTAAGCACCGAGAGCAAGACTGTCGAATCCTCTGTCCGCGCGTATGATACGAACGTCACCAAGTCCTGTGAGAAGATCGAGAACGGCGTCCGGTTCCTGTTCAACTACACGAAGTACGACATTGAGATCCCGCTCGAAATAGTTATCAACAATGACGGTACGTTCAGCGCCACGGTCAAGTCCGAAAGTATAGTTGAGAACCGTCCCGAGACCGACCCGGTCACCAAGGAGACCGGATATCAGGTGCTCAATGTCCACATTCTTGAGAACATGGGCTCGACGGCTTACACCGAAGAGGGTATGTTCATAGTTCCCGACGGTTCCGGAGCGGTAATAAACTACAACAACGGCACCGCCTACGGTGACAACAACACCTTCGAGTCGAAGGTATATGGTGAGGATCTCGCGGTAGGTAAGCTTTACGGAAGCGACGTTATCGAGAAAGTCACCATGCCGGTAATGGCGAATATCAACAAGACCGCCGGTGCGGGACTTGTGATGATAGCGACCGACGGCGACGCTTATGCGATCGAGCACGCTATGGTAACGGGACAGAACGTTACCGACCTGAACGCCTGCTGGTTCGAGTATACCGTCAGAACGAGAGACAATTACTTCATGGGCAACAGCAATACCGCGCTTACAGTCTATGAAGCGGAGGGCATCAAGTCCGGTGACCTCACCACAACGTACTATCCGATATACGGTGATGACCTTGACTGGTCAGACGCTGCGAATGTTTACAGAGACTACCTCACGAACAATGTGGGAGTAGGGAAGAAGACCAAGAGCAACGATTCGCCGTACTACATTACGCTTTACGGCGGAACGGTAAAGACTCAGTCTGTGCTCGGTTTCCCCGTAGATATCCAGACCGCTGCGACCACCTATAAGGAAGCTCTTGAGATAATCAAGAAGCTTGAAGAAAAGGGTGTAAACAATATCAAGATCATTTATGAGGATTTCAGTGAGACAGGTATCGTCGGCGAGGTTGCCGCGAATTTCCAGTATTCCTCAAAGCTCGGCGGAAAGAACGATTATGTCGAGTTAAAGAAATATGTCGAGGCACAGCAGTATGAACTGTTCCCGAGCTGTGATATCATGGAGTTCTACAAGTCCGGCAACGGATACTCCTTCACACTCAACGCTTCAAAGCAGATAACCAAGGCATACGCGACACAGACCCCGTTCGATCTCGCGTTCGGTCTCCCGCACCTCACCAAGAGCAGCTGGACGATCCTCTCGCCGTGGTATTTCACCGACATATTCAATAAGCTCAGAGACAGCTTCAAGGCAGAGGGCACCACTTCGATATCCCTCAACCAGGCTTCCAACACGCTGTACAGCGATTTCAGCCGTGAAAACAAGGACGGAAGAGCGTACATAGTAAGAGAAGACACAATAAATATCCTCACAGAAGGATACCAGAAGCTTAAGGACAACGGCTTCACGATCATGGCGGAGAACGCCAACCAGTACCTGCTCCCGTATGTGGACTACATTAAGGATGTTCCGATGTATTCCTCTAACTACGACATCTTTGACTACGACGTTCCGTTCGCGGAAATGGTGCTTCACGGACTTATCCCGTACACCACCAAGGCGATAAACAAGAGCGCCGACGCGGAGGAGCTGAGACTGCTCACGCTTGTGACCGGTACTCCTATCCACTACGAGATGATGTACGAGAACCCGAACAAGTTCGCAGACAGTGAATACGACATTCTCTACTACACCAACTACACCGGCTGGCTTGATCGCTCGGTAAATGAATACAAGCTGTTCGACGAGATAGTGAAGACGGTATCCGACGCTAAAATCACGAAGTACAGACGTATAAGCGACCGTGAATTCGAGTCCACATTCGACAACGGTAACGTGATCCGCGTAAATACCGAGAAAGACGAAATAACATTCAATAACAAGTCCATTGATCTTAAGGACTACGGATTGGGGGTCGCAGACTATGAGTGATATTGAAAATGAAAAGCTCGACGAGCTTGAAAACACCGCAGAAACGATCTCCGAAGAAACCGGATCAAAGACAGTAGCGATCTTCGAGGAAACCGGGTCAAAGACAATGGCGATCTTCGGGTCCGAAAACGAAGCTCCCGCGGCTGCGGAAGCTCCGGAAGCACAAGCCGAAGAGCCCGCTCCCAAAAAGAAGAAAGCGGCAGTACACATGACCGCCTCCGCTGCGGCACTCAACGCCGAGGGTGAGGTGGATATCCGAAGAAGAAAGCCCCGCGAGGTAAAGCAGATCAAGGAATCCAAGATCTCCTATGAGCGCAAGAAGGGTCTCTACGGATACGGTTTCGTGGCGCTGTGGATAGTCGGCGTTCTGTATATGTTCATTATCCCGATGTGCCAGTCGCTCTGGTACGCTATGTGCAAGACCGAGCTGGTAAACGACGCAGCGAGACAGGCTGAGCTCGGAATGAGCGGCCCGGGTATCTATACCGAGTGGAACAATTTCGATAATATCCGCTGGGCATTCACGATCAACCCGGACTATCCTAAGAACCTTGCCGCGTCACTCGGCGAAACGGCTTACACGGTACCGTTGGTACTCGTATTCTCGCTTTTCGTGGCTCTGCTGCTCAACGACAAGTTCAAGGGAAGAACGCTCGCCCGAGCGATATTCTTCCTGCCGGTACTGATAGCTACGGGTCCTGTACTCGGAGTTATCAACGGTGATATGCTCTCGCAGGGTATCTCGGACGCGTCACAGTTCAGCGCCCTGTTCAAGACGGACTTCGTTGAGGACTTCCTGATGTTCATGGGTCTGAACAACATCAACCAGCAGCTTGCGGATATGGTGTCCGAGGTAACGAGCTCGATGCTCAACCTGATATGGGATTCCGGTATCCAGATACTCATCTTCATCTCTGCACTCCAGACAATACCGGTATCCGCTAAGGAAGCCGCTTCGATGGAGGGCGCTACGGGCTGGGAATTCTTCTGGAAGATAACCTTCCCGACGATCTCCCCCATGATCCTCGTAAACCTCGTTTATACAACTATAGACGCGTTCGTAAAGTCCGACAACCCTGTAATGCAGCAGGTTATGACTTACATCAAGCAGTGGGAATACGACCACGCGTCCGCAATGGCATGGATCTACTTCGCGATCATCGGTGCGATACTCGGTATCATTTCCGCGATAGTTTCCAGATTCATATTCTATCAGGTAGATTAAGGAGGTGCTTCAATGGACAACGAAAATATTCAGGCTGTACCGGAAGCTGCTTCCGCTGCCAAAAAGAAAATGTCAAAGCGCCAGCTTAAAAAGGAAGAAAAGAAGCGTCTCAGCAAGTTCCATATAAGCAGCTGGGAGATCATAACACACTATTTCAGCTATAACGAAGCAGAGAAGAAGCACTATAAGTACATTCTCGGCAGACGTGTAGGTTCAAGAGTATGGCCGGTCTTCCGCTTCCTGATCCTTTTCGGACTCGCTTTCGTCGTAGTTTACCCGATCCTTTACATGATGTCCTGTGCGGTAAGACCGCAGTCGGATATGTCTGACCCCTCGATCATGTGGATCCCCAAGACCTTCACATGGAGCAACCTTGTGGAGACATGGGTGGCGATAGACTATCCGGAGCTCGTCTGGGACACCGTTACCGTAAACGTGGTCTGCTCGATAATCCAGGTACTTACCTGTTCGATAGTCGGCTACGGCTTCGCCCGCTTCAAGTTCAAGGGCAAGGGTGCGATGTTCGCGGTGGTCATCATGCAGATCATCGTTCCGACGCAGGTTATCCTGATACCGCAGTATATGCAGTTCAGATATTTTGACCCGCTCGGCATCTGCTCGCTTATTGCGGGCGGTCCGATAAACCTTGCGGACTCGCCTATGGCACTTTACATGATGGCGTTCTTCTGCAACGGTATCAGAGCCGGACTCTTCATCTTCTTGTTCAGACAGTTCTTCCGCGGACTGCCCAAGGAGCTCGAAGACGCTGCGTACCTCGACGGCTGCGGCCCGTTCGAGACGTTTGTCCGCATCATGGTTCCGAATGCGTCGAACTCCTTCCTCACGGTATTCATCTTCTCGGTGGTATGGTACTGGAACGACTCGTATGTTTCGGGTATGTTCTTCACCAAGTCCAATACCGTCGCGCTCATGGTAAGCAACCTCTATCAGACTATATCCGCATATTACAGCCCCACCGGTACCCCCACGGGTATCGCGTCCGACTGGCTGGTATGGATCGAGTCGGGCTGCTTGCTTTCGATACTCCCGATACTTATCATGTATGTCTTCTTACAGAAGAACTTCGTTGAAGGTATCGAAAGATCCGGTATCGTAGGTTAAACCGATAACAACAAGACCACCCCGGAAAGGGTGGTCTTGTTCTATTTTCCAAGAAGAATATCGAGCCGTTCGAGAAGTCGGCCCTTGTTTTGTGTAGATAGAGCTCGGTATTTTTTGAGGAGTATTGTTTCATCCTTACCGGTGTATAAAGAAAACAATAATGATTATAAAATAAAAGAGAAAAAAACTACTCGCGCTAATGATATGGAAAATGCAACAGAACTCTTAAAATTTAAACGGCTTCTTGATGATGGTGCTATAACATCGGAAGAATTTGAAAAAAAGAAACAGGAATTATTATAATTGTTTTGTTTATATTATGGTTTTGGATGCTATTAATAGAAAAAGCTCGGAATAATTTGTAATGTCAAAAAGCAGGACTAAAAAGTTCTGCTTTTTTTTATAAAACCCTTGACAAATTCCCCTAATAGGTATATAATAACATTTGAACGAACGTTCAATTGTTCAATTGTTATTACGGAGGTATATCTGATATGAAAAAGAAATACAAGCTTGAAGATCTCGACTGTGCGAACTGCGCGCAGAAAATGGAAGACGCGATAAAGAAGATCGACGGGGTAAACGACGCGTCGGTAAGCTTCATGACCCAGAAGCTCATGTTGGACGCGGACGACGCCCGCTTTGACAGTATTCTGAAACAAGCCGCGGATATCTGCAAAAAGATCGAGCCCGACTGCCGCATAGTGATGTGATATGGGAAGCCTTACTAAAAAGCAGAAGACCGCGCTCCTGCGCATCATAGTCACCTTTGTCCTGTTTGCGGGGCTTTTTGCCTGTGAGCACCTCGGCGTGTTCGAGCCGCTCCCCCGGTGGTCAGTCATGCTCATTTTTCTTGTGCCGTACGCGGTCATCGGCTATGACATAGTTATCAAAGCATTCAGAAATATAGCTCACGGTCAGGTGTTCGACGAGAACTTCCTCATGCTCACCGCCACAGTTGCCGCGTTCTGCACCGGCGAGTTCTCCGAGGCAGTCGCGGTAATGCTGTTTTATCAGGTCGGGGAGCTGTTCCAGAGCTACGCCGTCGGCAAGGCGCGCCGCTCGATAACCGACCTTATGAACATAGTCCCCGAGTATGCCAATATAGAGTGGGACGGTGAGGTGAAGCAGGTGGATCCCGACGAGGTGGAGGTCGGCGACATCATCGTGATAAAGCCGGGTGAGCGTATCCCACTCGACGCGGTAATAACAGAGGGCGAAACTATGATCGACACCGCCGCGCTTACCGGTGAGTCCGTACCGCGTAGGGCAGCTCCCGGCGACGAGATAATAAGCGGCTGCATAAACGGCGCGGGTACGGTGAAAGCGCGCGTTACAAAGGCGTTTGAGGACTCCACGGTCACGCGGATCCTTGAACTCGTGGAGAATGCGGGCAGTAAAAAAGCGCGTGTTGAGAACTTCATCACGCGTTTTGCGAAGTATTATACCCCTGTGGTAACGATAGGAGCGCTGCTGCTTGCAGTTATCCCCTCGCTTATAACGGGGAACTGGTCGGAGTGGATAGCGCGCGCCTGCACGTTCCTTGTTATCTCATGCCCCTGCGCGTTGGTCATATCCGTGCCGCTCGGGTTTTTCGGCGGTATAGGCGCGGCTTCACGAGCGGGTATTCTCGTAAAGGGCGGGAACTTTCTCGAAGCGGTGTCGTCGGTAACTACGATAGTTTTCGACAAGACCGGAACGCTCACAAAGGGAGAATTCAGGGTCAACGAGGTCAGACCCTCCGACTGTACTGAAGAAGAGCTGCTTGAAACAGCGGCACTTGCGGAGTGCTATTCCGACCACCCGATAGCCGCGTCGATACGCGAGGCTTACGGCAAGGCGGTGACTTCCTCCCGAGTTTCGGACGCGAAGGAGGTCGCGGGTCATGGGGTCTCTGTGGTCGTGGACGGGGAGCCGGTGCTGGTCGGGAGCATAAAGCTCCTCAGAGAGAACAGCATCGAAGCGGCGGAGCTTGACTGCGCCGGGACGGTGGTATATGCCGCGCGCGGGGGAAGGTATCTCGGTGCGCTGGTGATCTCCGACGGGATAAAGGACGGCTCGCCGGAAGCGATAACCGCACTGAGAGCCGCGGGGATAAAACGCGCAGTCATGCTTACGGGAGACCGGAAGGCGGAAGCGGACGCTGTCTCGGAAAAACTCGGTCTGGACGAGCACTACTCGGAGCTGCTTCCCGCGGACAAGGTGGGGATAGTGGAGAAGCTTCTTGCGCGGAACGGGAAGGCAGACAAGCTTGCGTTTGTGGGTGACGGGATAAATGACGCGCCGGTGCTTGCGCGCGCGGACGTAGGTATCGCAATGGGCAGCATGGGGAGTGACGCGGCTATTGAGGCGGCGGACATTGTTATAATGGACGACGATCTGCGGCGCATTCCGACGGTGATGCGTATTGCGTCGAAGACCATGCGGATCGTCCGCGAAAACATAGTATTTGCTCTTGGTGTAAAGCTTGCGGTACTTGTACTCGGGGCGCTCGGACTTGCGAATATGTGGCTCGCGGTATTTGCGGACGTGGGTGTAGCGGTACTTGCCATCCTGAACTCGATGCGTGCGGGCAGAACAACGTCCTCACAGCAGAATTGAACCACGGCGCAAAACTATAATCCTAACAAAACTAACGACGGAATGGATCCAGCGTCACGCTGGCGCGGGAGTCCCTCGGTGACCGCTTGAATGCGCGCGTCCTGCGCGCTTTTGGCGGTCACCTCACAGCATCGTGCAGTGGGGCGGCGCAAGCCCCGGCGGGTGTGCATCGGTGACCGCTTGAATGCGCGCGTCCTGCGCGCTTTTGGCGGTCACCTCACTGCATCGTACAGTGGGGCAGAGCCCCTTGCGAGGGGACGGGGGGCGAGGAGCCCCCAGCGGGGTTTGGGGCAGCGCCCCAACATTAACTATCCTCCGACGTTTCCGCGTTCAGTTTTTCGAGCTGTTCGCCGGCATCTGCCCATTCTTCGGTTTGTTCGTCGAGCTCGGACTGGAGCTGTGTAAGCTTCTCCGAGAGCTCGGCGACTTTTTCGTAATTGCCGGATATATCGGGGGACTGCATCTGCTCATTGACTGCTGCGATATCGGCTTCGAGCTCTTCTATGCGGGCTTCGGCGCGGGAGATACGGGTGGTGAGCTTGCGGATATCGCTCCGGAGCTCCTTACGCCGCCGGTAGTCCTGCTTGTTGGCGCTCTCACCGCTTTCGGGCTGCTCCTTTGCTTTGGCGGCGGTGAGCACGTCCGCGCCTTCCGTGAGGGCGAGGTAGTCGTCATACCCGCCATTGATACTTTGCGCGCCGTCCGGGGTAAGCTTGTACAGCCGGGTGGCGATCTTATTTATGAGATACCGGTCATGGGAGATCACGAAAACCGTGCCGCCGTAACCGGAAAGTGCGTCTTCAAGCGCCTCGCGGGAATTGATATCGAGGTGGTTGGTGGGCTCGTCGAGAAGCAGGAAATTGCAGCCGCTAAGCATCAGCTTCAGGAGCGCCACACGCGCTTTCTCGCCGCCGCTTAGCACTCCTATCTTCTTGAACACGTCCTCGCCGCTGAACAGGAAGCTTCCGAGGGCAGTGCGAACGCCGGTCTGATCCATTTTCGGGTAGGCATCCCAGATCTCGTCCATTACGGTCTTGCTGTCCGTGAGCCCGGTCATGAGCTGGTCGTAGTAGCCCGCCTTGACACCGGGACCGTAGGTGACATTTCCCGTCTCCGGGGCAAGCTGCTTCATCAGTATCCGGAACAGCGTGGTCTTGCCGCTTCCGTTCGCGCCGAGCAGGAACACGCGCTCGTGCTTGCGCACTTCCATATCGACTCCGGCGAAAAGCCGCTCACCGTCAAAGCTCATGCGCAGGTTCTTGGCGGTCATGATCTCGTCGGTCACGGGGTCGGCGCAGTGGAAGTTGAACCGTAGCTTCTTCGGGAGTGTCTGAGGCTTGACGAGCTCCGCTTCAAGGCGCTCGATCTGCTTTTCCTTGCTCGCGATCGTGATGTAGTTGCGCTCCTGGTTGAAGCGCTTCTGCTGCTCTCTGATGCCCCTTATACGGTTGATCTCCTCAAGCTGGTTCTCGTAGTGCCTCCACGCGATCTCAAGGTCTTCCTCCTTCTTCTTCCGGTAGGCGCTGTAGCCGCCCTTATACACCGTGAGCCGCTTGTTTTCAAGCTCGAAGGTACGGGTAGTTACCGTATCGAGGAAGTATCTGTCATGTGAAATGATGATGTAAGCGCCCTTGTATTCGAGCAGGAATTTTTCGAGCCAGGTGGATGCCGCGATATCGAGGTGGTTGGTGGGCTCGTCCAGCAGCAACAGGTTCGCACCCGACAGCAGCAGCTTTGCGAGCTGTACCTTCGCCTTCTCGCCTCCGCTCAATACCGAGACCGGCTTTTCCTGCTCCGCGAGCGAGAAGCCGAGACCGAGAAGACTGCTCATAGCGCGGGTGCGGTAGGTAAGTCCGCCCTCCGCCTCGAAGCGCTCCCGCAGCAGCATCTGCTTTTCGAGCATTTCCGGCGTGTTCTCGCCGGCTCCGACAGCGGTGTTCACCTCGTCGAGCTCGCTTTCGAGCTTCATAAGCGGCGTGAATACAGACAGCACCTCGTCATACACGCTCACCGAGCTTTCGCGGATAACGTGCTGCTCCATGTAGCCGAGCACGGTGTCGCGCGCCTTGACAAACTCGCCGCTGTCGTAGTCCGCCTCTCCGCGTATCGCTCTGAACAGCGTGGTCTTGCCGCAGCCGTTCACTCCGACAAGCCCTATCCTGTCGCCCTTTTCGACCTCGAACGTAACGCCGCCGAAAAGCAGCTCCGCGCCGAAGTACAGGGATATATCCTTTGCGTTGAAAATTGCCATAGTAATTCCTTATATATTCGCGGTGTTGTGACCCGAGATATGCATTACCCGGAAGTCCGTACACCCGAGTGTTATCAGCGATACCGACGCGTACCGGTCGTTCGACACGAGATAGTCCTTCACATTGCCGTCCTTGTCCGCCATGATACCGGTTATCATGAACTGCTCCACCGGTTCGCCGTCGTACATGAGCTGGAGAATGTCTCCGATCTCGCCGCCGCCCGTTTCCGTAACGCAGGCGACCATGCCGAAGCCGGTATTCTCGCGGATATAGCGGTAGAACGCGTTCCGGTCGTACCAGCTCAGAGAGCAG
>JAFZOA010000603.1 GCA_017550775.1 Ruminiclostridium sp.
CCGGCGGCTCGTCCGGCGGTTCTGCGGCAGCGGTCGCGGCAGGATTCTGCACGGCAGCTCTCGGAAGCGACACCGGCGGTTCGATACGCCAGCCCGCGTCGTTCTGCGGCGTGACCGGCCTCAAACCCACCTACGGGCGCGTTTCAAGATACGGACTTGTGGCGTTCGCAAGCTCTCTCGACCAGATAGGGCCGATAGCAAGGAGCGCCGAGGACTGCGGTCTGATACTCAACGCAATAGCGGGCTTTGACCCCCACGACGCGACCAGCAAGGACGTGCCGTTCACCGACTTCAACGAACAGCTCGGTAAGGGCGTGTCCGGCATGAAGATCGCGATACCGAAGGAGTTCTACGGCGACGCGGTGGACGACGAGGTAAAGACCGCCGTTATGAACGCGGCGCACGAGTACGAGAAAATGGGCGCTTCCCTCGTTGACTGCTCGATCGGAACGCTGAAATACGCGGTTCAGGCTTACTACCTGATATCCTCGGCAGAGGCGGCATCCAACCTTTCCCGCTACGACGGCATAAAGTACGGACTTCGCGGCGAGGGTCACAGCTTCGACGAGATGATACGCGACAGCCGCAACAGGGGATTCGGCGCGGAGGTAAAGCGCCGCATACTGCTCGGCAACTACGCGCTTTCGAGCGGCTACTACGACGCGTACTACCGCAAGGCGCTCGCCCTCAAACAGCAGATAATCGCCGAGTACAACGCCGTGTTTGAAAATGCGGACGTGATACTCACCCCCACGGCTCCGAGTGTAGCATACAGGATAGGCGCACAGGACAACGATCCCGTGAAGATGTACACAGCCGATATCTGCACCGTTACCGTGAATATAGCGGGTCTCCCGGCGATAAACACCACCTGCGGCTACAACGCGGCGGGTATGCCGATAGGAATGTCCGTTGTCGGCAGGCGGTTTGATGAAGCAACGATAATAAAGGTCGCGGACGCGTTCGAGAAGACCTTCTCGCCGGTTCGCTGCACACTGTAAGAAAGGAGCGCGGAGGATATGTCCGATCTTTACCCTACAATAGGACTTGAAATACACGCCGAGCTCCTTACAAAGTCGAAGGTGTTCTGCACCTGCTCGGCGGAATTCGGCGGAGAGCCGAACTCGCGCTGCTGTCCCGTATGCTCGGGACTTCCCGGAACTCTCCCGGTACTCAACCACACCGCGGTAGAGTACATTATAAGAGCGGGATATGTGACCAACTGCGAGATCTCGCGCTTTACTAAGTGGGACAGAAAGAACTACTTCTACCCCGACCTTCCTAAAGCGTACCAGATCTCCCAGATGCCGCGCCCCGTCTGCCTCAACGGCTATGTTGACATCGTGGCGGGCGGACAGGAGAAGCGTATCCGCGTCAACCGCATACATCTCGAAGAGGACGCGGGCAAGCTCGTTCACGACGAAGCGACGCGCTCCAGCCTCGCGGACTACAACCGCTGCGGCATACCGCTCATCGAAATGGTGACCGAGCCGGATTTTCACAGCGCCGAGGAAGTTGTGGCATACGTCGAGAAGATAAAGCTGCTTTACAAGTACGCCGGGATATGCGACTGCAAAATGGAACAGGGCTCGCTGCGCTGCGACGTGAACATTTCCCTCGCACCGAAGGGCTCGACCGAACTCGGAACGCGCGCGGAGCTCAAGAACCTCAACTCAACCAAGGCGATAACACGAGCGATAGAATACGAGATCTACCGTCAGACCGAGATCATCGAGTCCGGAGGGCGGGTATTGCAGGAAACAAGGCGCTTCTCCGACAGCACGGGCGAGACCACAG
>JAFZOA010000604.1 GCA_017550775.1 Ruminiclostridium sp.
CTCCACAAGGTCGGAAAGGAACCTTGTGTTATAGCGGTACGGAGTGTTCTTCGGTACGCGCCCGAGGCGTATGCAGAGCCGCTCGAATTCCTTATGTACCTCCTCATACGGATATTTCATACGCAGATAGAGGTCGAGCCGTTCTGTTGATTTTCCGCAGTATATGATATTTTTGGTCTCCTCATCGTAGATGTTATCCGCTATACAGCCCCAGAAGCCGTACAGCACATCTTCCAGCGGCAGCAGCGCAAACCGCGTGTTTTCCGAGCCCTTCGCACCTTTGAGCGTGTCCTTCGCTATCTGCAAAAACGAGAATGCCCCGCTCGAAATATCCTCGCGCAGAACTATCCCGTTGTCGTAGGCGCGTTCAAGGCTGTACGCCACGGAACTGAAATTGTCCTTGTCAAACAGAAAGCTCCTGAAAAAGCTCTTACTGTCGTTATAGATATCCGGCAGATCAAAGTACCCTAGATACTCCTGATACCCTATCCCGCCGTCCAGCATTTTATCATAAGTTTCCTGCAGCGCTTTCAGGGTCGTGAAAACGCGTTCTGTGTATCTTCCGAGCCAGTAAAGATTGTTGCCGTGTTCTATTGAGATCGTACCCATGTATCCTTAAAGCCTCCTCCCTGTGATGAATTGACCACGAATGAGTCGGGATTCCGCGAGAATCTCGTAAGTCCCGACGCCCAGACTCTTGTTGTTTTTCCCGAAAGCACGAATGCTCTCAGATCGGCTTTTCTCATAACTGTTTCGCCGTTATCGAGTATCGGCAGGTCAACGAAATCTATGACATCCTGCGCGATAAATCTTCTCGGCTGCGACAGTATCATAGCCTTCAGATCGGCGAGTTTTTCCGATGACAGATCTCTGCCGAATACCACGCCGTAACCGCCCGCCTCGGCAACGTCCTTGATAACAAGTCTGTCAAGATTGTCAAGAACATAGCATCTGTCCGCCTTGTAGAACGGCAGATATGTCGGCGCGTTCTTGAGTATCGGATCCTCTCCGAGATAATATTCTATCATTCTCGGTACGAAGTAATAAATACCCTTGTCGTCAGCTACACCGTTGCCGGGAGCGTTTATTATTCCCACGTTTCCCGAGCGGTAGGCTTCCATGAGATTCGGTATGCCTATCAGCGATTCCGGCAGGAATGTCAGCGGATCAAGGTACTCGTCGGAAATGCGTCTGTACAGCACACCTATACGGGTTTTCTGCCCGGAATAGGTCTTATGCCACAGCATATTGTTCTCGACGAAAAGCTCGTCGCTGCGGACAAGCAGAGAATCGGTGTTTTCCGCAAGATAAGAATGCTCGAAATAAGCGGCATTGTATCTGCCCGGAGTAAGTATAGCGCGTACCCCACCGCAGTTTACATAGTCCATGGTCTCGCGCAGCAGATCGGGGTAGTTGCGGTTGTCAACGATGTTGTTACTGCGGAAGGCTTCGGGGCTTGCTATCCTTGTGAGCTCACGCGCTATCAGCGGATATGAAGCGCCCGAAGGTATGCGGAGGTTGTCTTCGAGTATGTACCACTCGCCGTCCTTGCCCTGAACAAGGTCAATGCCGGAAATATGGCTGTATATCCTGTTTTTCGGCGTTATTCCCTCACACTGAGCAAGATATCCCGATGAAATGTAGATGAAATCTTCTGGGATAATGCCGTCACGCACTATCTTTTTTTCGTGATAGATGTCGTACAGATACTGGTTAAGCGCATCAACACGCTGTATGAGTCCTTTTTCGATGGCAGCGAACTGTTCCGCGCCAATCACCCTCGGTATCGGGTCAAACGGAAAGAACTGTTCCTTGAAAACGCCGTTCTTGTATATTCCGAACTTTACTCCGTACCGGCGGAGAAGCTCGTTTATCTCTTTTGCGTTTCCTATCGCTTCGGTGAAATCAGCCGATCCGCGCAATACGTTTTCGTTCATAAAACTTGCCTTTCTTTACATCTTGTCTGCCTGCAATACTGCGTTCAGCAGTACGGTTGCGGCTTCCGTATATTCTTTCGCGCCGTCCGGGCTCACGAGTATCACCGCAGTCGGCAGCATATTCGCGGATATCCATGTGTCACGTTCCGGCTCATAGTGCATCTTCTCCGTTTTTACACCGCAGGCTGCCGCGCTGTCCTCTGTGAGCTTTGTAAGTTTGGCGTTGAATCTGAACTCGGGCCGCCCGACTGATGCGGAAACGGTATCCGCAATACCTATCCCGTCGGGTACTGCCGCCGTGTGTACTTCAAACATGAAGCGGTGATCGTGGGTATTCAGACGATTGCGGCTGCTGCCTTTCGTGAAC
>JAFZOA010000605.1 GCA_017550775.1 Ruminiclostridium sp.
ATACAGGAAGCAGGGGTGGACGAGGGCGTATTCCCCGGTGGGGAGCGAAGCCTGAGCCGCCTGAACTACCGGGTCTGCTTCGATCACGTTGCCGGTCATGCCCCACGGGAGGTTTCCCGCTGTGGGAGCACCGTAGGCTTCCTGGTTGATGAAGTTGCCCCAGCGCCCTATCGCCTGACCGATAAGAAATCCGCAGCCGCCCATGTCGCAGAGCGGGAGAATGGGTGCCTTACGTATCTTGGTGGTGAGCACACCGACTATCGAGCCCATAATTATGCCGCCGTAAATGGCGAGACCGCCGTCGTGTATCGTTGTGAAGGTGGTGATGAAGTCGTACTTGTAGGTGTTGGCGGGGTTGATGTTCCAGAAGATGACGTAGAACACTCTCGCGCCGAGAAATCCCGCGATTCCGCCGAACAGCGCCACGTCGAAGATGTCGTCGCTTGTAAGCCCGACCTTCTTCCCGCGCTTGGTGCAGTACACAACCGCGAGTATCAGTCCCGCGGCAATGATGATCGCGTACCAGAATATCTTGAACCCGAACAGGTCGAGGGCGACGCGGTTAACGTCTATCTCGCCCGAGAACAGATTCGGGAATTCGACCCGTCTGTCGTAGATATCGTTCATTTGGTGTTTCCTTGTGCCGTGCAGGATTTTGTCCCGACACAGCCTGTCCTTTCTTTTATAGTTTACAGTTTACAGGTTACAGTTTACAGTTGTGGTGTCGCCTTACGGCGACGGATCAAAAAGCTCCGCGAGCGGTATAATAACTGTAACCTGTACACTGTAACCTGTTAACTGTACACTGTAACCTGTTAACTGTTAACTGATCGGTCAAGCGGCTCGACCACCGAAAGACTGCTGTTCTCAGTGTCGAGGGCTGTAAGCGCGCCCATAACGTCGTCGTAGGTCACCGAGGCTGTCATTTCGAGGTTCTCGTACAGGTCGATGCCGTTCATATCTGCGTTCATAGCGGATTTCGCCACTCCGCCGACGTTGTTGAATATGCCGATAAGGTCGCCGTAGGTGGTCTTCTTGACGGTCTCGAAGTCCTCCTTCGGGATGCCGTCGTTCTTGAGCCGCGCAAGCTCCTTCTTCACTTCCTCCGCTACCTTGTCCGGATCGCGCGAGTCGCCGCTTATGATAGGGAGGAAGAAGCCGCGGCCCTTGAACACGCTCGCGGAGAACGTGTCGTTGATGAGCCCGCTCTCGTAGAACCGGGTGTAGAACGGCGAGAACCCGCCGAGTGCCGCGTCGAGCATGATGTTGTGGATAATGTAGTTCTTCACGCCCTCTTTTCCGGACAGGTTGGGCATCTTGAACGCGAGCTGGAACAGCGGGAGCGCGCAGTAAAGCTTCTGAGACACGCGCTTTTCCTTCACCTGCGCCGGCTCGTCCGGGACGATAGCCTTAAGCCCGATGTCCTTCGAGGGTTTGAGCATCTCGTCGCATATCTTCAGCGCCTCATCGGGGTCGAAGTTGCCCGCGATCGAGAGCGTCATGTTGTTAAGGTTGTAGAACGTCCGGTAGCAGCGGTAAAGCAGCTCCTTGTTGATCTGCGCGATGCTCTCCACGGTGCCGGCGATGTCTATTCTTACCGGGTTGTTGTGGTACACCGCGCCCAGCCCGTTGAAGAAAACTCTCCAGCCCGGGTCATCGAGATATATCTTGATCTCCTGCGCGATTATGCCCTGTTCCTTCTGCACGTTCTCGTCGGTGAAGTAGGGGTTCTGAACAAAGTCGAGCAGCGTGCGCAGGTTCTCGGCGAAATGCCCGGCGCAGGTGAAGTGGTAGGCGGTGGTATCAAAGGAGGTGAAGGCATTGGAGAACGCGCCTGTCTTCGAGAAGTTCTCGAACGCGTTGCACTCCTCACCCTCGAAAAGCTTGTGTTCGAGGTAGTGCGCTATTCCCTCGGGGACGGTGACGAAATCCGCGTCCTCATTGGTCTTGAAGGTGGTGTCCACCGAGCCGTAGCGCGTCCCGAAGATCGCGAAGGCGCTGCTGAACCCGCGCATGGGGTATAGGCAGATCGTGAGTCCGCTGTCGTGCTTTATGCGGGTGTAGCTCTCGCCGAGGCGGCTGCTTGTGAGAATATCCTTTTTCATTGCGCGTCAGCCTCCTTGTCCGGTCTCAGAATGAACACAGTGTCGAGGCGGAGAGACGACGCCGCTTCGATGATGTCCTCACGGGTGACCGCGTTGACGCGTTCGATGTTTTCCTCGACGGTGCCGGAGGTCTCGGGGTAGAGTATGTTGGAGAGCGCGCGTGAGCTTATCCCGCCGAGGGTGTCTCCGACAGAGCGCAGCAGATTGCAGATATAAAGCTTTACCTTGCTCACCTCGTCGTCGGTGAAGTTACCCTTTACGATCTCATTGAGCTGGTTTATACATTCCTTCTCGGCGGCTTCAAGGTTTTTGCAGTCAACGCCGCATTCGGTAGTTACATAGCCCTTCGCGAACCCGAGCCGGGAGTAGCAGTAATAGCAAAGCGACATCTTCTCGCGCACGACGGAGAACAGCTTTGACGACTCTGTACCGCCATAGAGGTGCTGCATGACCATGAGAGGGTACTTTTTGCGGCACCGGTCGGAGGTCTTGAAGAACATGACGAGCTTGCTCTGCTCGATATCGAGGTATTCGGTGATGCGGGAGACCGTATCCTTGTCGGGACTTACCGTTATGGCGGGGAGCTGTGCGGGTCTGCGTTCTATGCTCCCGAACGCGTCCGCGAACATTTTGTCTATGCCGTCGAAGCTGTTTTCGCCGACGCAGATGATCTCGGCGCGGGTCTCGCTTATAAGTCGGCGGTAGGCTTCGAGAGCTGTCCTGCCGTCAATGGCGCTGACCTGCTCGTTAGTGCCGCCCCAGCGTATCTCGGCG
>JAFZOA010000606.1 GCA_017550775.1 Ruminiclostridium sp.
ACGTTCTGCTGACAGCCGTAGCTGTGGGTGTACGCGAGCGGCCTGTGATCGAAAACGTGTGTTACGGCACGGACGCGCTGCATGAAAAGGCGCTGGTCGTCCAGCTCCTCATTACTTACCCTTGTGACCGCCATACATATCCCCCCGGAATACAATATTACATTATAGTATAACATATTTCCCGCGATATTTCAAGTGTTTTTACAATAGTTTGTCGTATATCCGGCAATAAGTTATGCACCCGGCTCAATTCCCTTTTTTGACATACCGAAAGAATGCGCCGCTACTTAACGTCGGCTCTCCCGTGACAACAAAAATACATTAAAATTTGTACAATATGTTAAAATTACAAGAAATTTCAAAAAAATACTTGTAAATTTTTCCGTAATGTGGTATAATGTGTGTATCAAGGACAAAAGTCCGACTGAAAGGAATGATCACAGCAATGAAGGTACAGATCACAGCAAAAAAAATGCAGCTCAGCCAGAGCTTCACCGAGTACGCCGAGGAAAGACTCTCCTCCAAGCTTGACAAGTTCTTCGGAAGCGAGGCAAGCGCAAAAATTGTCCTGAACACAGTCAAAAACAAGGTTATCTTAGAGCTTACCGTTGACTACAACGGCATGATCTTCCGCGCAGAGCAGTCCGCAGACGACAAGAACGACGCTCTCGACGCTTGCGTTGACAAGATCATACGCCAGATCCGTAAGAACAAGACCCGCCTCTCCAAACAGCTCCGCGACAACACATTCACCGACAGCATCGAAGCTACCCCCGACGAACAGGTGGATTACGAGGTCATCAAGCACAAGTCCTTCGACTTAAAGCCCATGACCGTCGAGGAAGCTATCCTCCAGATGAATATGCTGAGCCACGAGTTCTTCATGTTCAAGAACGCCGAGACGGGCGATGTGAACGTGGTCTATAAGCGCTCCGATGACAATTACGCGGTTCTTGAACCCCGCAGATAAAGCTTTGAAGGCATCTCCGAAAGGAGATGCCTTTATAACTCACTTTAAGGGTGCCACATGAAAAAAACAAACGCAGCAAAAATAACGGCAGGGTCGCTGTTCATACTTTACGCGGCGGTCATGCTTTATCTGCTGCTGATTCAGCGCTTCGCGGCAAACGGCTTCTCACTCCCCCGCGAGCCCGATTATGCTCAGGCTCTTCTCGCGCGGATAGAGCCGGTTCCGTTCCGCACGATAGTTGAGTTCATCGGGCGCTTAGAGAACTTCACGATCGGCGACCTCGCCTACCGTAACCTCGTCGGGAATGTGGTGCTGTTCGTACCGATAGGCGTGTTCCTTCCGGTGCTTTTCCCGAAGCAGCGCAGGTTCGGGATGTTTCTGCTCACAACGGCGCTTACGATCACGGCGGTCGAGCTTACACAGCTATTTACCCTGCTTGGCACCTGCGACATCGACGACCTGATACTAAACACGGCGGGAGCGAGCATAGGGTACGCGCTGTACCGGCTGTTCGCGCGGAGAAAGCAGGGTTAGGCGGTTCAGAAGATGTTCTTCGGGGTATAGTTCGCGTTGATGTTGAAGCCGCGCTCCTCCATTGACCGTGCCTTGATGACTGCGACCTGCTTATACACTCCGAGCTCCTTCGCAGCGTCCTCTATGGTGCAGCCGCGCTCGCCGAGCTCCAGCATATCGTCGTCGGAGATCAGCAGCTCCGCGGCGAAGATGTTCGCCTCACGCTCGGGCTTTGTGGTCATGTCGAAGAAGGACTTCTCACCGAGCCCTCCGTTCGCGGCGATATCGCGGTGGAGCGTGTCATGCCCGATCTCGTGGGCAAGGACGATGCGCGCCATGTGCTCGTCCAGATAGCGGTCTATGACTACATAGCGGCCTGTTTTGTACACTATGTAGAAGCCTTTGAGGTTGCCGAGACCCGCGTAGTCAACGTCAAGCCCCAGCCCTCTCGCAAGGGAGAAAGGGTCGCTTGTGCGCTGCTCGCGGAGGAGCTTACGGACAACCGAGTGAATGTGGTCACTTGTCAAGGTTGATACCGCCTGTCTTCATAGTTTTGGCTTTTTCCTTCCAGTAGATGTTCTGGAGCGCGAGCATGACCTTGTCCTTGTCATCCTCGGACAGCTCGCCGCCCGCGAACAACGCTCCCGCGCAGCTGAGCAGCTCCTTCGCGGACGCAACGCCCTCTGCACCGTCCTCAGCTTCGACAATGCCGAGGAAGTCGTCACCGCTCACGAGGGTCTCGATATGCACGCCGAGCACACGGCATATCTTCGCCAGTATGTCGCGCTTCGGGTACCTCGCGCCGAGCTCGTAGTTCTGGACGCTGCGCGTGGTGACACCGAGCTTTTCGGCAAGCTCGGCCTGTGTCATAGCTTTGTTCTTTCTTGCTCGCTGGAGCTTTTCGGCGAATGTCATGGTGACCTCCTTAATAATGCGCTTACCGGCAGTCTGACAAGACCGTCGGTTTTATGCTTTTATACTAAATTCAAATTAACAGACAAAAAGATATTTTGTTTCTTTTCCCCGCTCCCGGCAGGGAGAAGAAACGATTTAGATCCTGTCTATGGTTTGAAAAGGCAATCGTATTACACACATTTTGTTCGTGTTTATTATACCACATCGTTCGTGTTCTGTCAAGCTTTTTTTCTCTGCTGCGATTTTGCGTATAAGGAAGTCGGCGGGAACAATAAAAAAGACGAATCTTGCGATTCGTCTTAGTTTTAGATGTCTGCCGGAAGTCCTCCGACACCTTTTACGCTCTTACATCCATGAGAGCTCCGCGCCCGTCCGCAGACGGCACCGCCTGAGAAATGCTTTCCAAAAGCTTCGCGTTCGCAGCTTCATCAGCATTCATGGTATTCTTAAGCATTGCGATCGAAGCCTGAGATGCTACCTTACCAACAGACAAGCCCATTGCCATCGTAGACATCAGATTTGTAAAATCCATGTTAAAAGCACCTCCTTCTTCCCTATGATTATATTATAGCGTAACCGGAGTGTAATTTCAATGGTATTATTTAACAAAATTCAACTATATTTTTAGTTCAACTTGCTGTAGGACGTTTTCTCGGGATAGTTTCCTGCTTTTTCATGGCAAGAGCTTTTTTCTCGCCGTGGATTATCTGCGGAGGCTCCTCGCCCTTTGCGCATTTCGCGCTCACTACTACCTTGGTTATGGTGTCGTCGCTCGGAACGTCGAACATAGAGTCGTTAAGTATCGCTTCGAGTATCGTTCTGAGACCTCTCGCACCTGTCTTGCGCGCTATCGACTTCTTTGCAATCTCACGAAGAGCATCCTTGTCGATCTCAAGCTCAACGTCATCCAGACTGAACAAATAGCTGTACTGCTTCACTATCGCGTTCTTCGGCTCAACAAGTATCTTTATAAGCGCGTCCTCGTCGAGCTCGTCAAGCACTGCGATAACGGGAAGTCTGCCCACAAGCTCGGGGATAAGTCCGAACTTCACGAGATCCTCCGGTTCGACTGCATGGAACAGCTTTGTGAGCGAGTCGTCCTTCTTGTCCTTGATCTCCGCGCCGAAGCCGAGAGTCGAGGAATGTATGCGCGACGCGATAAGCTTGTCTATGCCGTCAAACGCTCCGCCGCAGATAAACAGTATGTTCTTGGTGTTGATCTGTATGAATTCCTGATTCGGGTGCTTTCTTCCGCCCTGGGGAGGAACATTCGACACTGTGCCCTCAACTATCTTGAGCAGAGCCTGCTGAACACCCTCGCCGCTTACGTCACGGGTGATCGACGTGTTCTCGGACTTGCGCGATACCTTGTCTATCTCGTCGATGTAGATGATACCGTGCTCCGCGGCTTCGATATCGTAGTCAGCAGCCTGAATGAGGCGGAGAAGCACATTCTCAACGTCCTCACCGACATATCCCGCCTGAGTGAGCGTGGTAGCGTCCGCGATAGCGAACGGAACGTGCAGCACCCGCGCGAGAGTCTGCGCCAGCATGGTCTTACCCACGCCGGTAGGTCCGAGAAGAAGCACATTGCTCTTCTGCAGCTCTATCCCGCGCGCTTCGTCGTCGTTGGCGAGCGTCCTTTTGTAGTGGTTGTACACGGAAACACAGAGGGTCTTCTTCGCTTCCTCCTGACCGATGATGTACTGGTCGAGAACTGCTTTGATATCGGCGGGCTTGACGGCGTTGTTGGGCTCACCGTAAGCTGTGCCTGAACGTTTGGGCTGAGCCGCACGCTTCTTGGGCGCGCGTATCTCGGTTATTTCCCCTTCCTCAAGCAGCATACGGTAAGAAGTAACAACACATTCGCTGCAGATCGCCGCATTGTTGGAGTACAGCATTCTCGCCACTCTGTCATCGGATCTTCCGCAGAAACTGCATTTAAGCATGTGGAATTTTCCTTTCCAACGGTATTTTCACCGTTATCTCTTGTCTATTACCTTATCTATAAGTCCGTATTTGAGCGCTTCCTCCGCGGTCATGAAGTTGTCACGGTCGGTATCCTTCTCGATGACCTCGACCGGCTGACCGGTCATTTCGGAATACAGACGGTTCATCTTCTCCTTGATACGGACGATGTGCTTTGCGTGTATCTCGATATCGGAAGCCTGGGCTCTGCCTGTACCTCCGAGGGGCTGGTGGATCATGATCTCGCTGTTCGGGAGAGCAAATCTCTTGCCCTTCGCGCCCGCCGCAAGCAGGAAAGAAGCCATCGAAGCCGCCATTCCCATACAGATAGTGGAAACATCGCACTTAATATAGTTCATGGTGTCGAATATCGCCATACCGTCGGTGATCGAGCCGCCGGGGCTGTTGATGTACAGGCTTATGTCCTTCTCGGGATCCTGTCCTTCAAGAAACAGGAGCTGCGCCACAACAAGACCCGCCGTTACGGAATTTACTTCCTCGTTGAGCATGACTATGCGGTCATTGAGCAGTCTGGAATAGATGTCATAAGCGCGCTCGCCTCTTCCCGTCTGCTCTATGACGGTAGGCACAAGACTCATCTGATACATTGGTGTCACCATTTCCTTTCAGTCATGAGGTGCGGCTCACAGTGCCGATCATTCCTCGACGGTAGTGATGTCCGCGTTTTCCTTTACAAAATTGAATGCCTTTTCTACCTGGATATCCTGTGTGAGGTTCGGTACCGCAATAAGCTCCTTGACTCTCGAAACTTCCTGGTTGTGCTGCTTTGCAAGCTCCTCGTACTGCTTTTCGAGCTCTTCCTCGGATACGTCGAAGTTCTCTGTCGCAGCGATCTTTTCAAGACCGAGTCTGAGTCTTACCTGTGTGGTCGCGGGAGTCTTGAATGTCTCCTTGAACTGATCCATGGTCACACCGGTGTATCTGAGGTAATCCTGGAGCGTTACGCCCGCGTATCTGTTTCTGTATTCCCACTCACGGAGCATATCGTTCACGCGGTTATCTATCATAGCGTCCGGGATCTCGCCCTCTACGAGCTCAGCTATCTTCTCGGAAAGCTTGTTGTCGAGCTCGGAGTCTGCACGGTTGTCGGCACGCTCCTGGAGGTTCTTCTTAAGGTCTGCCTTGTATTCGTCGAGAGTATCGAACTCGCTTACGTCCTTTGCGAACTCATCGTCCAGATCTGCAAGCTCCTTGCCCTTGATCTCGTGGATCTTGCACTTGAAGACAGCGGGCTTGCTCTGGAGTTCCTTAACGTTGTAGTCCTCGGGGAATGTAACGTTTACGTCGAATTCCTCACCGATGCTGTGGCCTGCGACCTGATC
>JAFZOA010000607.1 GCA_017550775.1 Ruminiclostridium sp.
CCCGCAAGCTCATGCACCTTCTCCGCGAGCGAAAGATACTCCCGCGTCGAGCGCTCCTTCTCCCTCAGCTGAATCAGCGTCACACCTCCGCGAAGTGCGGCCTCCGTGCGCGAGAGGAACTCCTCCTCGCTGTACGGGGTGCTGTCGGTGATGAAGTACAGCCTGCTATTGATCCTGTTCAATCGTTGTCTCCTCCATGTCAAGGTATTTTAGTATCGCGTCGTCGGACACCGTCGAGAGCGCATCCATGAGGTTCACGGAGAAAGTTCCGCTCCCCCTGTCCGTCTCGGCAAGCCGTCCGCAGATCCCGAAAACCGCGCACGCCGCCGCCGCCGCATTCTCAGCGGGAGCCGCCGACAGGTACGCTGCGCACAGCGCCCCGAGCATACAGCCGGTTCCGGTGATCGTTGTGAGCTGCGGGCTCCCGCCATTGATATGTATGAGTCGTCGCCCGTCGGTAACAATGTCCGTTTTACCGCTCGCCATTATAACAGTGCCGTAACTGCGTGCGAGCTTCACTGCCGCGCTGTCCAGCTCCGCCGTGCCGAGCACCGGGTCCGCGTCCACGCCGGACGAGCTGTACTGCGTGTGGCAGAGCGCGTTGATCTCGGAGTAATTCCCCTTGATGACGGACGGTACTGCCTGCTGTATCAGCTTCTCCGCGTACTCTCTGCGCGTTGTCAGGCACGCCGCCCCGCACACGTCCAGCACGAACGGGATGCCCCGCTCCTTTGCCGCCCGCGCCGATATCAGCATCGAGCTCTTTCTCGCGTCGGTGATGTTCCCGAGGTTTAGCATCACCGCGCCCGCCGTGACAGTCACCGCTTCTGCTTCCTCCGGGTGCTCCGCCATTATCGGACGTGCTCCCGCCGCGAGTATCGTATCCGCGCACCGGGTAATGGATATCGGGTTCGTGATGCAGTGTATAAGCGGGCGAAGCTCCTTCACCCGTTTTCTTGTCTCATTTATCAACAGTTTTCTCCCTTCCCGGGTGCTTCACCATGTAATACACCACCGCCGCCGCCGCGAATGCACCGAGCGAGCCGTAAGCGATATACTGCCACACCGCGCCTTCAAGTCCGAACATACTCATAAGTATCTCCGTTACCGTGAACGCCACCGCTCCGAGCGCGGCTATCGTCAGCGCCGTGGAAAGCGCGCTCTGCCTGTCGTGGTAAACGTCAGAGCCGAGCATACCCTGCATCTTAACGAGCATACCCCCGTCGGCGAGCTTACGCAGGAATACGAACGCAATGCTTCCGCCGATAAGAGTTCCCGCCGTGAATGACGGGACATAGAACAGCCAGCTCAGCCCCTCTTTGCCCCAAAGGAACGTCATCACCGGGTAGGACACTATCGCCCCGATGATACCTGTGCCGATGACCTCGCCGAGCACCGCGAACAGTATCTTCCCCTTTGACGCGCGGTACAGCACCCCGGACAGGAATGCCCCGAACACCGCTCCCGTCAGCGCGAGCGGCGGTATTCCCATAAGCGCCATGCGTATCACTCCGATAAGCGCTGCGCAGAGCAGCGAATACCACGGTCCCAGCAGTACCGCGCACACCACGTTGATAAAATGCGCCATGGGGCACATACCTTCCACGCGCAGAAGCGGGGAGATCACCACGCCGAGCGCTACCAGCATCGACAGGACAACAAGCTTGAGGACATACTTCGAGTTCTTCACCTTAAATACCTTCTTTCGTATTTTCAGCGGTCGGAGATCACTTTCTCCCTCTCACCCCGAAACACGGGTTCCCTCGCAAAAATACAGATACAAGGCGCTCCCCTTCTATCCGTCCCCAATAGGGAATTTTTAATTGTTATGTGCGGTCTGCGCGCGGTCATAAAAACAAGAGGCTTACCGTGGGGGAAGCCTCTTGAGATACATTCTGAGTCAGCTTGTCCCTACGTTGGAATTACCCAAATCAGGTTCACGGTCAAGGGTCACACCCTTATCTCAGCCTGTTTTACAAGCCCCCGTCGTTATTATTCCGGCTAGATTACAACGCTGGCAGTTCCGTTGTTCTCTCCCCCGAA
>JAFZOA010000608.1 GCA_017550775.1 Ruminiclostridium sp.
CCGTACCACGGAACTTGAATGGTCTTGTTACAGATCAAACATACTTTTTGAAAAGCAGAGCCATGTCCGGTCAATTCCGGACATGGCTGTTTTATATCGGTATAATGTTTTGGGCTTAGGCACTTTCTTCGCTGAGAATTGGCTGATTTTGCTCATTTCCTGTTTTCTTTCTGCTTTTAACCTTGATCTGCGCGAGTATCACCGCAATGAAGACGAGAATACAGCCGATGAGCTCCTTGAAGCTTAGCTGTTCATCGAGAATAAGCCAACCTGAAACTGCCGCGAATACGGATTCGAGGCTCAGAAGCAGTGGTGCTACCGTGGGGTCGGTGTAGCGCTGTCCGAATATCTGAAGAGTGTATGCCACTCCGCAGGAAATGACACCGCCGTACAGTATGGGGAGCCATGCCGAGAGTAATGAGTCGATATCCGGATGCTCGAAAATGAACATACATACGAGCATCAGCAACCCGGCGGTAAAGAACTGTATGCAGGCCATAGCGGTGCAGTTGACGTTTTTGGCGTTGAAATGATCTATCACCATGATATGTATAGCGAAGAACAGAGCGCAGGCGAGTACAAGAAGGTCTCCCACCGATATCGAGAAATTCTCGTTGATACAAAGGAAATAAAACCCCGCGACCGCGACAGCGCAGCATATCCATACTTTGAGAGTGGTTTTGCGGAAGATGATAAAGCTTATCATCGGGACGATCACTATGTAGAGCGCAGTGACGAAGCCCGCCTTGCCGGCTGTGGTCATGGTAATGCCGATCTGCTGGAGCATTCCCGCAATGAAGAAAACGACTCCGCAGACGATCCCGCCTGTCACGGTGGTTTTCAGCGGAGCCTTCGGAGCGGAGTCCGGGGTTTTGTCCGGTATGATGCGAAGCAGCGCTATCACCGGGAGAAGCACTACGCCGCCTATAAGCGTGCGTACTGCGTTGTAGGTGAACGGACCGACATAGTTCATGCCGTCGCTCTGTGCGACAAAGGCAAGTCCCCATATCATAGCCGTCATCAACAGCATAATGTTGCCGCGAGCCTTCTTTGACATAGATTACAGCACCTTCGACAGAAATTCTTTTAGTCTTGGACTTTTCGGAGCGCCGAAGAACTCCTCGGGAGTGTTTTCCTCCGCTATCACGCCGCCGTCTATGAACAGCACGCGTGACGCGACCTCGCGGGCAAAACCCATTTCGTGTGTTACCACCACCATAGTCATGCCTTCCTCGGCAAGCTGCTTCATGAGCCGGAGCACCTCGCCCACCATTTCCGGGTCAAGCGCGGAGGTAGGCTCGTCGAAAAGCATCACATCCGGGTTCATGACGAGTGAGCGCGCAATTGCGATACGCTGCTTCTGACCGCCGGAGAGCTGACTCGGGTAGTTGTGCGCCTTGTGAGCCAGTCCTACCTTTTTGAGCATCATAGTAGCTTTTTCGTCGGCTTCGTCCTTTGACATAAGTCCGAGCTTTACGGGCGCGAGCGTGAGGTTCTTCTGTATAGTGAGGTGAGGGAACAGGTGGAAGTGCTGAAACACCATACCCATTTTCTCGCGCACCTTATAGAGCTGCTTTTCGGGTGCCGTCGCAAGGTCTGTGCCCTCGAAGATGATACTTCCCTCGGTGGGAGTTTCAAGGCGGTTGAGACAGCGCAGGAAGGTGCTTTTTCCCGAGCCTGAGGGACCGATGATAACGACCTTTTCGCCCTTGCTGATAGTCGTGTCGATACCCTTCAGTATCTCCTGTCCGTTGAACGACTTTCTGAGCCCTTTAACTTCGATCACTCTTTTTCAGCCTCCTTTCAAGCCGTCCGACCA
>JAFZOA010000609.1 GCA_017550775.1 Ruminiclostridium sp.
CAGCCCCCGGTTCAGCAGTCCCCGGTTCAGCAGCCGCCGGTACAGCAGCCACCGGTACAACAGCCTGTTCATTCGCCGGTGCCGCCCGTACCGCCGCAGCAGTACTATCAGCAGCCGCCGGTTCAGCCGCCCATGCCGCCGGTAACATCCGCAGCCCCGTTCGGTATGCTCGTACCCGCAGGTGCCGCGGCGGGGAAGGCGAGTGTTCTTCCCGTAACCGTCGGGGGGATACTCTGCGCGGCGATGCTTTGTATCACCTGTCTCCCGTACATCATCAAGTCGATAGTGTTCCTGTGCGCGAAAAGCTCTCTCGGAATGGTGACCGTGAATGTGATAGATATTCTCGCTTACGCCGCGGCGGGCTTTGTGCTGCTCTACGGCACGAAACGTCTGTCCGGGAGACCGCAGTATCACTATTCGGTGATGCTCCCCGCGCTCATCGGTGCCTGCAATGTGGTGAACACGCTTGTGAACGGCATAAACGACGCGTTTGACGATATGATATTCCTGAAATACGCGGCGGGTCTGCTTGCTATACTCATTCTTTCCGGAATGATGCTCGCGGCGCTGTCCCGTATGTTTGAACCGCCCTTGCCGACGGTGCAGAAGGGAAAGTTCCTGCCCTTCATTCTCGCCGCAGCCTCCACAGCCTCCAACGACCTGTTCGGGCTCGTGTGGCAGTGGCTCCCCATAAGCTATGTGCCGTCCTTTATGAACACGCTTATGTACAGGGCGCTTGTGGGTATATTTCAGGCTCTGCTCCTTACCGGGGCGGCGGCGCTTCTTAAACGCAAGCGTTTTGCGGGTGATCCGCGAAAGCCTGTCAAGTCCGGCGGAGCTATGTTCGCGGGAGCCGCTGCGGCGATATTCTGCGTCGTGGTGATCTTCGCTGATATGCCTGTGATGTCGGCGGCGAACACGGCAAAGACCGATGTTGCGACGCTTCTTACCTATGGAGAGGCGTTATCACTCACCGGCGACATGAACGCGACATTAAGATACTACGACCGTGCCGCCGAGCACTATACCGCGTGGCAGACCGTGGCTGAGGGAGAGCGGTATTCCGTTCCCGACAAGTACAGCGACGACATGGTGCTCACATACCTTTCTTATGCCGACCGAGACGCGGACAGCCTCAGAAAGTACCTCACCACCGGGCTCAACGAGGGCTTCGCGGATATGTGGGCTCCGCTCATGCTCACGATGTACGGCGAAAAGGCGAAGAAGGACGAGCTTTCCGACGAAGAGAAGGCGCACCGTGACGAAATGGTCATGATGTGCGTTGCGAACGAATGCTTTGTGTGGAGCTATCCGCTCCCGGAGAATATCCGTGACGAAGCGAAGGCGATAAGCAAGGAGCTCAAAATAAGCGAGGACTTCGAGCGCGAGGTATGCCTGACTGAGATAATTGCCGAGATACAGCGGGGCGGAGTAAACGCTTCGACCGGTATCTATAAGCTTCTCGACGCGGCGGAGAAATACCCCGACGACATGACCGTACAGCTTCTTGCGGGCTACACCGGCGCATCGACGACATGGGACAACGCCGGTCACTATACAAGGACAGCCGAGGCTCTGATGCGCTATCACAAGCTCTGGATGGACAGATACGGCAAGGGCGCGGACAAGTCCGAGCTTCTGGAGCTTCACAACACGATCGCGGGTATGCTGCTGAACATGAAGCAGTATGAAAGCGCGATACCGCTGCTTGAAGAAGCGCTTGAACTCTCGCCGGAGAACAGCTCCGCGGTGCAGATGCTCGCGAACTGCTACTCCATGACGAACAACACCGAAAAGGGATATGAGCTTACCAGGAAGCTCTACAACAGCTCCTCCGCAGACGCTGTGGTGATCCGCAACTACTGCATCGGCGCTCTGAAAAACGGCGAGAAGGAGGAAGCGATAAAGGCGGCTTCGAGGCTTGCCGACATCGTGCGCGGTTCCGACGGGAGCAACGAGGACGGCGCGGACGAGTACCTGTTCAACTGCGTGCTTTACCTCGCACTGAACGACAGCGGGAGCTGGACGGATTACCAGTACCGTGTCTACGACGGCGAGAACACCGACGAGACGCTTCTTAAGCTGTTCGAGAGCAACAAATTCCTGTACGACTATATCCGCGCGACGTACTATGAGAAGCAGCAGCGCGACCCGGAGAAGGCTCTCCCGTACGCGGAGAACCTGCTGAACACGCAGACCGCGTCCGGAAGAGTGTGGTATCTCTACGGAATGATACTCTACGACAGCGGTAAGTTCAGCGAGGCTCTCGAAGCGTACAACAACGCCGATACTCTCGAACCGGACGACCCCTCGATACTGTTCGCGCTTGCAAATACCTACGACGCGCTTGAAGACTATCAGACCGCGTACAATTACTGCAAGCTCGCGCTGGCTCACTTCCCGAACGGCACAGATCACAGCGACGACCACTACGGGGTAAGCTACCACGCAAACGATCTGCTCAACAGGCTGAAGCCCTACATAAAGGAGGCGGAGTGATATGGTAATTGCTATAAGCACGTTTGCGGCTGTATCGGCTGTTCTCGCCGCATTCCTTTTCGGGTGCGACATTGTGATGTGTCTGCTCGCTGCTGCTATTGCAGCGGCAATATGCCTGTGCAGGCTGTTCGTGTTCAAAAAGTCTAAGCTCATGGACTTCCTCGGCGGGGTGCTTTCGATAGGGCTTGTGGCGTTCTGCACTACCGTTCCCGCCGCGCACACCTCCTACGGCTACTACGATTATCTTGACATGGCGGAGCGTTACACCGACGCTGTGCTCGAAGACGATACCGACAAGGCGGAGGAGCTTCGCGCCGGGATCGCGGAGAAATACCGCGAGACCGACGATATGCGCTATATCACGGGGCTTGCCATGATCGCCCGCGGTGATGTGAGCGGAGCCTCCGGCGTGCTGAACTCCTTCGATGACCGGAAGAGCGAGATGTACTATTCCCTCGGCGAATCGGTGATCGCGGCGGAGTGTGACAATGCCGAAGACTTTTCGAGCCGCGTGATGTCGCTTTATCGTGAGGCGGCGGAGATGTACCCCGAGTGGAGCTATGTCCTCAAACGCCTCGGCGGGTTGTACTATGACCGCGGCGAGTACGAGAAGGCGTGCTACTACCTGCTGTGCGCGTACAAGTACGCACCCGAGCCGGACGGGGAAACGCTTTACTTCCTCGGCGCTTCTCTCATGGAAGAGGGTCAGTACGATGAGGGACTTGCAGTGCTGGCGCAGGCAAGGGAATATGACGTGAGCGCCGAGATAGAATCGGGCATACGTTACTATACCGGTCAGTGAAAGGGGGGCGATCACTGTGATGAAAAGAACTCTTAAACGTGTGATAAGCCTGTTCCTTGCGGGGACGCTGCTCCTGACCCAGCTTACCGTGCAGGTGAGCGCGGCGGCGGTACCGAAGGAGGACAGAACGCCTGTGATAACCTCCTCGCCCTTCAAGTACATCGGCCTTCCCGACCTGTTTAACAAAGACCGGAACCAGACCTACATAACGAGCGCTCCGCCCATGCTGTCCGA
>JAFZOA010000610.1 GCA_017550775.1 Ruminiclostridium sp.
CAGACCGTTCTCAACATCCTTTACTGCGACATGGAACGAGTAATCGACCGCAGCGAAGGGTGCGCAGAGAGCATCACGCCTCTTTACCGTATCGGTCATCTTCTCGCCGAAATCCTGTAACGCAAAGTCAAACACCGTTGTTGTTCCGCCGCAGGCAGCAGCCCTTGTTCCCGCAAAATAATCGTCCGAGGAAACTGTGCCGCCGAACGGCATCGCAAGGTGAGTATGTGCGTCTATCGCGCCGGGGAGCACGAGCTTTCCGCTCGCGTCGATGATGTTATCACATTCCGCATCGGAGATGCTGTCGGAGATGCAGACGACCTTGCCGTCCTTTATGCTGATGTCGGCTTTAACGGTGCCGGACGCGTTTACTATCGTACCGTTCTTGATTATCATATCCATAGTTAAAGCTCCTTACTACAAGATATTTATTATCCCGCCAACCGCGAGACTGTTTTTGTCATTCCCCTGCCTCCGGCAGGGGAATGACGCTTTTGGGTTTTACTTCTTATAAACAAGTACCAGACCGGAACGCTGATATACCTGCGCGATCTCAAGGAGATCCATACCGCCTGCGTTAGCAGAGATAAGGTTCGATACCCATGTAACACCGAAATCGACTGTACCGTTGTTTACGGCTGTGGTCTCGCCTATGTCGCCGCCGCCGGAAACGATAGTTACATTAAGACCGACTTCGTCATAGTAACCCTTAGCCTTTGCAACGAAGTATCCCATGAACTGTGCCTGCGGGAGCCATTTCAGCTGAATGGAAACGTCCTTCTTTTCGGGAGCGTCAAAGCTTCCGGCCATACCGTCTGTCCAGTAGGATGTGCTGCGTATGTCGTCGAGGGTCATGCCCTTGAGCTTATCGGCAGCCGCGCTGTCATCAAGCTTTATGTACTGCTTCGCGAGGTCGAGAGTCTGCTGCATTGCAGCTTCGTCCATCTTGCCGTAATCCTTGACAGCGTTTCCTGTTGTATCGGTCTCAACAAGCTTCTTTACTTCAGAAGCCATATAAGCCTGGTGATCGGAGGAAACGGACGAACCAGCTTCAAATACGATCTTAGCTGCTTCCTCGGGATTTGCACAAGCGTACTCCCAGCCCTTCATGGAAGCGGAGATGAACGCCTTTACTGTGTTCGGGTTCTGCTCTGCGAACGCCTTTGTGGTGAAGAGGTTGTCTTCGAGCATAGCCACGCCCTCGTTGTTCATATCTATGATGCCGACGGTGTCGCCGTAGCCGTAGCCGCCCTCGTAGCTGTTCTTTACAAGGCCGAGCTCGTTATATGTCATTGCGGACGCAAGCGTTATCGAGTTGTCGTCAAAGCCGTCCATATCGAACGCCTGTGACAGGAACTTGTTCTCCTGACCGTACTTTGTGAGCAGGGCAAAGATCTCGTACTCGTTGCCGAGACCCCAGTTGCCGACCTTGCCCGCCTGTGCCGCCGAAATTATACGGTCGCCGTCGGACATTGTGCTGCTGCCGGAGGCCGCTGCGGTTGTTGCCGCCGCTGTTGTTGTCGCTGTGCTGCTGCCCGAAGATGAGCCGCAGGCCGAAACTGCCGATACAATCATGGTTGCGGCGATGACAGCCGCGAGTGTTTTTCTGGAAAATTTCATAGAAATTTACCTCCTTTACCTTTCTTCTACACATTGTTTTTTTGCTTTCTTTATAAAGAGCGGTCACCCGCGCTTTTACGTTTTTATCTGCGTTTCCGCAGTACCACAGCTTCTATCAGCATAAGTACCGCATACATCACGATACCGATTATGCAGGCTGTAACTATGTATGCCCATGCGGTTGAATACTGCGCTATCAGTATGTTCTCGCGTATCTGACGGCCGACACCGGTTATGTACTCCGCAAAATACTCACTTACCAGTGCGCTTATGACGCTTCCCGGAACGCTTACACGCAGCGCGGTGAAGATGTACGGAACGCTGTTCGGGAGCCGGAGCTTAAAGAACTCCGTGAGTCTTCCCGCCGCGTAGGTCTTCATCAGATCGTCCGAGAACGGCGGCAGCTCGGTAAGTCCGCGGTAGGCGTTGACGCTCATCGAAGCCATACTTACTACCGTCACGACGATCACCTTTGCGACCATGCTCCTGACTTCCGCCTCGGAGCTTACGTCTTTTGTCCAGTTGATTATAACGGGCGCGAGAGCAACTATCGGTATTGCGTTGAACGCGGAAACTATTGTAAGTCCGCCGCTCCCGTATTTCGGAAATACCGTTGCAAATATCGCTATAAAGTAGCCGAGAAGCGAGCCGAATACAAGTCCGAGTACTGCGACCTGCACCGACGACCACACGTTAGCCATTATCTTGTCGCCGTTCTCGCTCATTATCGTCGCGATCCTTGTCGGGTATGGAAGAACGTATTCGTCCGTATTCAGCAGCGTATGCAATAGTCCCGTCTGCCATGCGGCTATAAGAGCAACACCGAATATGAGCGGACAGACCACCGACTGCACAGCGTTTCGCCGCTTTTTATTTACTTTTGCAGCCACGCAGATCATCCTTTCTTTCCGATGCGTTTATAGGGACAAAGCAGCGTTTCGATCAGCCCCATAAGGTAAAAGCTGAGTATTCCGATCACTGCGCTGAAAACTACTATATCCCAGAATACATATCTTGTCATAGCGCCTTTGAGCGACTGTGACAGCAGACACCCGAGTCCGATACCGCCCTGTAACGTATCGACAAGTATCGACGCAGTTATCGCCATAGGCGCGGATATTTTCAGACCTGTGAAAAAGTAGGGGATACACGCGGGTATCATCGTTTTTGTGTAAAGCTGGAACTTGTTAGCCGCGTATGAGTACATAAGCTCGTGCGCCTCGCGCCTTACCGACTTGAATCCTGCAAGCGTGTTCGCCGCTACCGGATAGAACGTAAGTATAGCGGCTATCACGATACGGCTTATCGCTATATCACCCGTTATCGCGTTTATTATCGGTGCCATTCCGAGTATCGGTATAAGCTGTATCAGCATAAGGTACGGGAACGCGATCTTCTCGATTATCCCCGAAAGGCTCATGAGAAGCGCCAGCACAAATCCGGACGCGATACCGATGACATATCCTATCGCGGCGCGGGAGAGCGTTGCTCCCGCGTTTTCAAGAACCATTTCAAGCGCGCTCTGTGATCCGTTTATCTTGCGGTCACTTGTAAGCGAATCAACGATGCCTCCGAGATGAGGGAGGACGTTTTCGGGAGTCCGCTTTACCTCCGCCACACGCGCCGCACATATTTCCCAAATCACGATTATGACCGCTATCCATACGAGCGTTATGAACGCCTTGCTATTCAATATCCTTTTTATAATTTTCATTCATATCAGCTCCTAAACGCCTTCAAAGCTGTTTCTTACCTTCGCCACAAGCGCGGTAAATTCGGGAGTGTCTCTTATCTCCATAGCTCTCGGACGCGGCAGATCAATGTCTATTACCGCCGAAAGTCTTCCCGGGTGAGGCGACAGCACACATACCCTGTCTGACAAGAAGACCGATTCCGAGATGTTGTGTGTTACGAAAATTATCGTCTTATTTGTCTTGCGCCATATTTTCAGCAGGTCTATGTGCAGTTTCTCACGCGTAAATTCGTCAAGCGCCGAGAACGGCTCGTCCATAAGAAGTATCTCGGGTTGGAGTGCCAGTGCTCTCGCAATTCCCACTCTTTGCTGCATGCCGCCCGAAAGCTGTCTCGGATAATGGTTCGCGAACTCCGAAAGCCCGACGAGATCGAGCATCTTTATCGCACGTTCATGCCGCTCGGCTTTGCTTTCGTGGATTATCTCAAGGGGAAGCTCGATGTTCTTTATTACCGTTCGCCATTCGTAAAGCACCGCGCTCTGGAATACCATTCCGTACTTGCGCTTGAGCCTTGCTTCCTTCGGTGTTTCTCCGCCTATAAGCACCTTGCCCGATGTGGGCTGTAAAAGGTCGGCTATAATCCGCAGGAGTGTCGTCTTGCCGCAGCCGGAAGGACCGAGCAGCGATATGAACTCGCCCTTCTGTATATCGAGCGTTACGCTTGTGAGCGCCTGGACTTCTTTTCCGTCCGCTCCGTCGTAGGTCATTCCGACATTATCAAGCATTATTTCTGCATTATTTAATTTATCATCTTTCATAACCGATCACCTTCTCGAAAAAGCGAAGGGAGGGTAGTAGCTTCGACGCCATTGTCCTCCCGTTCTCTATGGTTATATTATATCAGGCACAAATCGTCAAGTCAACGCTTTGTGAATTTTATGTCATATCTGTACAAATCTATTCTGTTCAAAGGTATAAATGTAACCGATTTATGAATTATTTACATCTTCAACTTGCAAAAATTAGGCTATGGCACAATAATCCCGGCACATACCCGCGACAAAAGCACAAATAAAAACATCCGATATTTGCGACTCGGAATATTGCAAAAAGTAAAACGCAGCATAGGATTAAACACCTATGCTGCATTATTATACAATTTATACTGTTGATGGCGCATTTACCGAGCAGGTAGGAAAAGTTATCCCACGGTATCTGGCCGCATTCGTCATTCTCGTTTACCCATTCGGGCTCGTTCATAATGTCGATACCGTCAAAGTCTTTCAACTTGAACCACGGACCACTGAACCAGATCTCCTTACTGTCAACCATGAGCTTTGTTCCTTAGACATATACACGAGCGTCGGGCTTGATTGGCTCCGACGCGGAAGTTGTTGTTTCAGGAGCAGGCTCGGTGTTTACGGTTGAACTGTTATTGCAGCCGCAGATACCGACTGCCATGATTGCGGTAGAAATAACTGCGGCGATTTTTCTTGTCAAAATGATCATACTATTATTGCCTTTCATCAATTCAGAGATATTGTGATCGTATCACCCTGTCCGAAGAAATTTCAGCCGCCAAGCCAAGGAAATGCTTTCCTACCTTTGACGCTTCAACTACAATCCGGTAATTATTATATCACACCCGTCGCAGGATCTCAACAGCTTCACATTGTTATTTCCGCTTGCCCACAATTAGAATAATTGATTATACGTCCCATCGTTTGCTTACGATCATTCCGGAGTTTTATACGGTGGGACATTTTGTTTTGTCTTGACTCAGTGGTATGTGCAGAAGTACCATGTAACTCATTTTCTTTTGGCAACATTCAACAAAGTTGCAAAATTGTGTAGCCAAAAATGCTCGCTCAACCCCTATAACTATGAAAGGACAATTACGAGAATGAATAGCTACAACGCCACTCGGAATTATTCTGACAGCGATGATACGAGAAAGGAGCGAACGAACATGAGCATTAGACTTATAGCCCGTTGTCGTGATCCGACAAATGCGGCGCGTGCAGTTGCCTCGCATGATGAACGAAAGCGCATACGCGCGGAGAAATCCCTCAAATATGTGGTATGGAATTGGCATAAGTTAGCAAGCAGAGAAAAATACCGGTATTTTTCTCAAACAGCGCTCGTTTTCCGGTCAGCACCGAGAAAACGCAGTAAGGGAACCCGAGCCCTTACTGTCGCACCATACACTCAGGCTACCGCCTGAAACCGAGGCAATAAACATGGAGGTCAGTTATGAAAAGAATGACATGCACGAGAAGAAAAGAGGTCACATTCAGTGCCGAGGAATGGGAAATCGTTGTAAGGAGAGCCATTTCAGTAGAATTGAATCCCGGGACATTCATAATGAGGGGTACTAAAATACGAAAGGAGCGTTCTCGCAGCTATGCCGATACTTAAATAAATTTGCGTTCACTCATCCGTCAATCGTTGTTTGAGGTATATCCTTAATCCGGACAAGACCGAGGATTTGTTATATACCGCCTCATTGAATTGCCTATGTGACGCGGACGCGGCGTACCTTGCTATGAAGATGATTTACGAGCACTATTCCGGCAAGAGCTACGACGAGCCCCTGCGGCAATCTGGCAAGAACCGAGTCAAGGCTATTCACTACATACAATCATTTTCGCCCGATGAAGAGATAACTCCGTAACAAGCACACCGGATAGCAAAAGCGTTTGTACGTAAGACCTTCGGCGATGATGTGCAAGTCGTTATTGCTACCCACTGCGATAAGGCTCATGTGCATAGCCATATAGTTATCAACACCTATTCCGTGACTGGGCGTAAATACTATGATAATTGGAACAGCCGCGAGCACGCGCGGGAATACTCCGACAGGGTATGTCTGGCATTTGGATTTAAACCTCTTGAACGCCGAAAATGGGGTAAAGGAATAAAGTATAACGAATGGGAGCATCGCCGCAGTGGGACTTCGTGGAAACAGCAGATCTGTACCGATATCGACTCGCTGATACCCTCGGTCAAAGACATAGACGAACTATATGAGGAACTAACGTCGCGGGGTTATGAGATCAAGCACGGAAAGTACACTTCTATCCGTGCCGAGGGTCAGCAAAGATTTGTCCGCTTGAAAACGCTCGGCGAGGATTACACCGAAGATAATCTGCGCTCGCGCATACTGTGGCGTGACGACTTGGGTAACGCACTTCTGCACGGCTCCGAACGGGCTCTTTCGCCGATACAGTCGGTATATGTAAGCACCATTGAGCGGCTACATATCCTGATAGCCGACAGGAAAAAGATTCCGCATCCGCGAAGCCCCGACTTGCCATATCTCCCAAACAACGACCGCTATGTGTACATCGTCTCCGCGCAGTTATCCATTCTGAACCGCGATAACATCGGTTCCGTTGAGGAACTCGAAGGGGAAATGTCACGATTAAAGGACGAGTATGAGAGCGCGATGAAGGAAATCAACGTGCTCACCGCCGAGCACACCCAATCAGATGGTATCATATCGCAGGCGGAACAATACTTCGGACTTCTCGAAAAGGCTAACCGTTCGGCGGCGGAAGAAGTTATGCTCAACCTGTGCAGGCGAACGGCTTTGAACAACGGTATTCATGATCGCTCCGACCTTAACCGGCTGAAAAAGGCAAAAGCCGAACAGGACGCACGGTTATCGGAACTGCGGAAAGCCTTTGAGAGCGCCAAGAAGCAGTACGAAGTCTATTCGGATATCGCCAACACATATCGTGATATTTGTACCGGCGACTACATCTCACGACTAATTGTCGCGGAAAAGGAGAAACAGGAAGAAACTCAAAAACAGCAGACCGCACCACAGAAAAAGAAAGGTCAGCGGAGATAAGCATTAAACGATGAAGTTTAGCAGAGGAAATAATAAGACCGAACAACTTTAACTTTTCCTTTGCAGCTTTCAATGTAAGTCTGCTGGTCCAATCAGAGTCTTCTGTAACAGTCTCTTTAAGCTGCTCATATTTATCTATATATTCACGCCATTCAGTGATAGTGTATGGCTTATTTATAGTCTCTCTTGCAGTAATATTCATTGTTCTACCTCCATGTGTTTTTTATTATACCACAACATAAACGTTTTGTCAATAACAACCATATTTCTTTTTAATAAACGCTCCTGTTTTGGTATAATAAACAAAAGGGGTGTTTGTATGGTAAAAAATCTGAAAAAGCTCCGTGAAGAGCACGGGCTGTCGCAGCAGCGTCTTGCAGAGCTTCTCGATGTGACACAGCAGGCTGTCTATAAATATGAAAAAACTTCGATAGAACCCGATATTGACACGCTTATAGCAATGGCTGATATACTGCACACGACGGTGGATTTCCTTATCGGCAGGGATAAGTCCGAAGCGCCAAGCCTTGATCTTACCGCCGACGAAGCGAGCTGCATAAAAAGCCTGAGAAAACAACCACTCAAAGTGCGCGAGAACTTCTATCGGCTTGCAGATAGCTTAACGCAGTCCCGTAAGAACTGAATATATTATAGCTTATTTTTTTGGATATGTGGTAAGCTGTCAGCTTACAAAAACTTAGGCATCCGCTTCTCGTAAACAGTATATGAATAGGATCCTAAGGTTTTCTTCAAATCATACAAAAGCAAGCAGGTGTTTTTGTGCATAATGCCGCACAAGAACACCTGCCGAGAAACATAAATATCGCTTTCTTGCTCTGAATGTTGTCTTGAATCTCTTAATTTCCGTCTGACGACATCTGACGGAGCCTGCATTTTCAACTTTTTTGGTGCATTTTCGACTCCAAATGTGCAGTTGTAACTGCACGACAAATGCGATAAAAAGCCAGATATAACCGCAAATGCGATTATATCAGGCTTTCTTTGTGTGTCTGGAGTTAACACCTTAGATATTTACTCCGGACAGCGAGGCAGAAAAATACCGTCCCGAGCAAAAGCCCGAGACGGTATTCGGTGCCGCCGTTGCGGCTGGGGTGGGAAGTGGGATTCGAAGCCCAGACCTTTCCCTCAACCACGGCTTTTGTGGCCTGTTTTTCGTGTGACTGTGTGACCGGTCACACGATCACATCGCCGCCTTAATGTTGTCTATAACGCTGTTGAAGTGATTGTCTATGCGTATCTGACAATCCACTTCCTTGTTCTGCGTCGTATGTGTGTAAACGGATTTCATTATGCTCGGTGTGCTCCACCCGCCAAGCTTCTGGATATAGTCGCTTGAAATACCTAAATCATTACAGGTAGTAGCAAATTCGTGCCGGAGCTTGTGAAATGTTACTCCCTGTATATTATTTGCTTTCATCAGCTTGCTGAAGTTGTAGTGGAGATACTTGTAACCGTGCTTTATGATAAAATCCGTATCGCTGCTGTGAGGTATCGCCTTTATCTTTTCGTAAAGGTATTCCGGCAGCATATTTGTTCTTGTGCTTTTCTCCGTTTTTGTCTGTTCACGCACGATGTCCAGCCCGTCCTGATACATCCTTGTACGGCAGATCGTGATAAACTTGCCGTCTTTGGAGATGTCGCGGAACTGCAGACCTCTGACCTCGCTCATTCTGAGCGATAGCCACGCCGCCAGAAGGCATGGGAGCTCCAGCTCGGTGCCGATGACCGGAGCCAGCACCTCCTCAACAGGCGGCAGCGGCTTTTTTATCCTGCTGTCTCTGGGAATGGTCACGGTCTTCAGATTGATCTCTATTCCCTGCATCGTCAGTACCCTTTTCAGCAGTGCGACCGCCTCTTTGATAGACTTTCCGCAGAGCCGCTCGCGGTCTTTGTTAATAGCGCGCTGAACATCGATAGGTTTCAGCTTGTTTATGGGGACGTCCTTTATCACCTGCAGCCGGGTGTCCTTTATCATA
>JAFZOA010000611.1 GCA_017550775.1 Ruminiclostridium sp.
AACAACTATGAGGACTATATGCTCGCGTCCGTGCTCAACGACCTTGTCGCGGAGATAAGACCGTTCAAGCCAAAAAACATCGAGCTCATCATAGATATCGACCCCGCTATCCCTTCGGTCATGAACACCGATATCAGCAAGCTTCGCAAAATACTCCGCCACCTCATCATCAACGGCCTCAAATACACGCATGAAGGCGGCGTTTATGTGAGGATCTCCTCGGAGAAGGAGCCCTACGGCGTGAACCTTTTCATCGAGGTCACCGATACCGGTATCGGCATGACGGAGGAGGAGACCGAACGTATCTCAGAGCGCTTCTATCAGGCAGACTCCGGGCGTTCGCGCAAGGGCGGCGGTCTCGGACTCGGTATGTCCATAGTATCGGGATTTGTAGCCTCGCTCGGCGGATTTATCACCATAAAGAGCCGCCCGGGAGCCGGCACTACGGTCACTGTAAGCTTACCGCAGGACGTTATCGACCCCGCAGGCTGTATGTCGGTCGTTGACCCGAACAAGCTTTGCCTCGGCGCGTTTCTCCACTTCGACAAGTTCCATGACCCCAATGTGCGTGAATACTACAACAACATGGTGCGCAACATAGTCAACGGACTTGGCGTGCAGATGCACAGAGTTGACAATATCGGAAACCTTGAAAAGCTGCTCGATTCCGTAAAGCTTACCCACCTCTTCGTGGGCGAGGACGAGTATTTAGCGTCCTCCGAACAGCTCGAAAAGCTCACCTCCGAGATGACAGTGGTCGTAGTCGCAAACGAAGACATCGTGCTCCCGCCGGGCGCAAGGGCAAAGATCATGAGCAAGCCCTTCTACTGCTTCCCTGTTACAACTGTTCTCAACGCGGGCTTTGAACAGCCCTCCGAAGCGGAGCGCGGCAATATGTACTGCCGCGGCGTAACGGCGCTCGTGGTAGATGACGAACCCATGAACCTCACAGTTGCCAAGAACATCTTCAAGCGCTACGGCATGATTGTTTCCACGGCCATGTCCGGTCAGGAATCCATTGATATGTGCCGGGAGAGAGACTTCGACATAGTGTTCATGGATCACATGATGCCCGGTATGGACGGCGTTACGGCAATGAAGCATCTCCGTGCCGACAAAGCAAAGGAGCACAGGGGCATAACCATAGTCGCCCTTACAGCAAATGCGGTAAGCACGGCGAAGGAGATGTTCCTTTCCGAGGGCTTCGACGGCTTTGTGAGCAAGCCGATCGAGCTGGTAGAGCTCGAAAGAGTCATGAAGCGTGTTCTGCCTTCATCGGTAATAACCTACGGCGATGACGAAAACGAGAAAAAGGCTGCGGCTCCGGAAGCCGCTCCGCAGAACATAACACCTTCCGCAGAACATCCCTCTGCCACGGTCGCATCCAATGATGACACTTCGGATAAGACCGAGAAGAAGCCGGTCGATGTGGTATTTGACATTCCCGCCGGAGAAGGGCTTGCCAGCGGCAGTACAGCCGAAAATCCGGACGACGTTTACGGAGCTCTTAAGGCGCTCGGCATCGACACGGATATGGGACTTGACTACTGCCTGTCCGACGGCGAGTTTTACAAGTCTCTGCTTATGCAGTTCGCGGACGAATCCGACGAGAAGCGCGGGAAGATGATAAAATGCTTTGAGGAGAAGGATTATGAGAACTACAAGATCCTTGTCCACGCGCTTAAAAGCACCTCAAAGATGATCGGCGACATCGAGTTATCCGAGAAAGCGAAAGCCCTCGAATACGCCGCGAAGGAGAACCGTCCGGAATATATCATCGAGAATCACGAAAGTGTAATGAACGAATACAGGATGCTTACCGACGGCATTTACCGCGCATACGGCATAACACACGGCAGCGGATCAGGGGAGGTGATGTGAAATGACCCCCAAAAAACTCAGGGATTTCATATTTGACAACGATCGTGACCTTCACGAGCGTCTGTTCGTCCTGCTTATGCTGGTAACTATCATAGCATGGTGCATAACCCTTGTTGAGCTGATATTCACCGGCGCTACGATCGGAGACATGATCGCACTTATTGTCGGAATAATTATGTTCTCCGCCGCGACGATGCTGTCCGTGCGGTTCAACCGTGTATCCGCCGGCGCTGTCGTCATATCCGCCGGTATGAGCTTCCTTTACCTGCCGATGACGTTTTTCTTCGGCGGCGGCATCTTCGGCGACGCGCCCCTGTGGTATCTCTTCGGCATCTTCTTCATCAATATGTGTCTTACCGGAAAGCCGAAGATCGTTTTCCTGATAGCAAACGGCGTTCTCGCGGCGGGCTTCTGGTACATATCCTACGCATTCCCGGAAATGATAGTCCAGAACAACAATGCCATGGCTCACATCTTCTCGTTCATAGCACTTGTGCTGATAAGCATTTCCGTAAGCATAACGCTCACCTTCCGCACCTACCTCTACAACCGCGAGGTCAAGCGCTCGGAGGATCAGAAGCGTGAGATAGAGAAGCTCAACGAGGCGCAGAACCGTTTCTTCTCCAGCATGAGCCACGAGATCAGGACCCCGATAAACACAATTATCGGACTGAACGAGATGATACTTCGCGAGAACATCTCCGACGAAGTAGCCGAGGACGCGGCGAATATCCAGGCGGCGAGCAATATGCTGCTCCACCTCATCAACGACATACTCGATATGTCCAAGCTCGCTTCGGGACAGATGGAGCTCACCCCGGTGACATATCACCCCGGCGATATGCTGTCGGAGATCGTGGGTATGCTCTGGATAAGAGCCAAATCCAAGAACCTTGAGTTTCACGTCAGCATCGCGCCCGACATTCCGGCTGAGCTTGTCGGGGACGAGATGAGAATAAAGCAGATACTTATAAACGTCCTGAACAACGCGATAAAGTACACAAAGGAGGGTTCGGTCTCTCTTTCCATTCAGAGCGGCGGTATAAAGGACGGCGCCATGAATGTCATCTATACCGTGAGCGATACCGGCATAGGCATAAAAAAGGAGAACATACCGTTCCTGTTCACGGCGTTCAGACGTGTTGACGAGGAGAAGAACCGCCACATCGAGGGTACCGGTCTCGGACTCTCGATAGTAAAGCAGTTCGTTGACCTCATGAACGGACGTATCACCGTAAACAGCGTATATACCAAGGGCTCGACATTCGTTATCGAGATCCCCCAGAAGATCTCCGGCAATCAGCTTATCGGCGAGGTCGATCTCAGCAGCAAGACTACCGTGAACAGACAAAGGTCGCGCGGCGCAAGATTCACCGCTCCCGAAGCAAGGATACTTGTTGTTGACGACAACGCCTCCAACCTGCTTGTGGTATCCAAGCTTCTTCGTGAGACCGGTATAAAGACCGACACGGTCACAAGCGGCTCGGAAGCTCTGAAGAAAACTCTCAACAATTACTACCACATCATACTTATGGATCATCTCATGCCCGAAATGGACGGCATAGAATGTTTCAGAGCTATACGGACCCAGACCGGCGGCCAGTGCAAGGAATCAAAGATAGTAGCGCTTACCGCGAACGCCGGAGCCGAAAGCCGGCTGCTGTATGAGAAGGTTGGCTTCGACGGCTATCTTATCAAGCCCGTCACCGGCATTGAGCTTGAAAGAGAGATATACAGGCTGCTCCCGAGCAATCTCACCTACGTCTCCGGCGAGAGCGATGATATCCTGCGTGAGACGATCTCGTGGATGAATACAAAACAGCGCAAGAAAGCGGTAGCTATCACTACCGAGAGCGTCGCCGATCTCCCACAGGAGCTTATCGACAAGTACGGCATAGCTGTGCTCCCGCACCTCGTCTGCACCGCTGAGGGCAACTTCAAGGACGGCATCGAGATCGAGACAAAGGGTCTTCTGAACTATATGCAGGACATCTCGCGCAAGGTAACGACCCGTGCTCCCGATGTAAGGACAGTGGAGAACTTCTTCGCAAAGCAGCTTTCCGGCGCAAACAACATTATCCATATATCAATTTCCGGCAAGCTCACGAACAGCGGCTGTCTGGTAGCAAATGAAGCAGCGAGAGCGTTCGACAACGTTACGGTCATAGATACTGGTCATCTTTCGAGCGGTCAGGGTCTCGTCGTGCTTGAAGCCTGCCGTCTTGCGGCGGAGGGCAGAAGTCCGGAGGAGATAGTTTCGCGCATCGAAGCCTACAAGACGAAGGTACATACAAGCTTCATAGTGGATAATCTCGACTTTCTCGCAAGAGCGGAGCAGGTAAGCGACCGCCTCGCGAACATTACGAAATCGGTAATGGCAAGACCCGTACTTATGCTGAAAAAGGGTAAAATGGGTGTCAGGAAGATATACTTCGGCGCAAGAGAAAATGCGTGGAAGAACTATATCCGCTCAGTCCTCAACAACCCGTCCGGCGTTGACAACAGGATCCTGTTCGTAACCTACGTCGGGCTCACGCAGAGAGAGAAAGAATGGATACGCGAGCAGATCGTGAGCATCGCGGACTTCGACGAGATATACTTCCAGAAGGCTTCACCGGTAATCGCGGTGAACTGCGGCGTCGGGACATTCGGTCTTCTTATCTGCGACAAAACCGGCTCTAAAACATAAGACACTTTCACAACATCCGGCTGGCTTCTTTCATAGTTTACAGGTTACAGGTTACAGTTTACAGGTTTGGTGCGCGCTGCGCGCGGATCTGAACATATCGGCGCAGTCGATGCAAAAACTATGCACTGTTAACTGTAAACTAAAAAACTGTAGTGACACAGCTAAATGCAAAAAGGACTGCGCACCCAAAGAGGTGCGCAGTCCGTTCCAAAAAGCTTACAGGGCATTATATAGCGTCTTCGAGCTCCGAGAGCATAAGCATATCGTCGTCCTCGGGGATAAAGTCCTCGGAGAAAATACCCGGGTCAAGGAAAAGCCCGTTGTCCGACGGTACATTGTTCTGAGCCGCCGCGATATCGGTCATCTCGTCAAGCTCCGCTATCTCGTCAAAGCTTATGGCGGAGTCGAGATCCTCCATTTCACCGAACTCATCGAAGACCGATGCTTCTTTTATCTGCGACATTGTTCCGAGCATTTCGGCAGCAGAACCTGCGGAAAACCCGCTTACAGCGAACACGCCGTTATCTGCGCCTGCCGGCTCACCATTCTCTTCCGACGCTGTACCGCGAAGCACTTCGCCGAAGTTGAGCGGATCCTTTGCTCTCCCGGTCTGTGTGCCATACACAGCGGTGTTAAGGTCGAATGCCGCGCCGACATCTCTCATTGAATATCCCATAATGTACTCCTTTGTTCCTTCTCCGGACAGCCGCTGTGCGTTTCCTCACGGCTGTACTGCTTTTGTTACACGATCTGATTGTGAAATATCACTATATTTGTATTGTTGACATTATAACACATTGTTATACAAATATCAATACTAAATTTTAACATACATATCAAATTCTTAACCTTTTTTGTATTTTTTATACAAAATCTTTGTAAAATTCTTGTGCAACTGACTGTTCCGGATTACAGAACCGAAACAATTGCCCAAATATCCGCCCGCCGGCGATGTTACAGAACGGTTTCATACTGCTGTTCGGGCGGCAGTGCGTGATAAAAAATATACGGACAGGAGAAAAAAATGCTCAAAGAAAAGATAAAGACCGTATTCAAGGCTGTGGGCGGAACAAACCGCTCGGTCGCCGCTTACGCGGAAATGGCGGCGGCTAATATCGGAAAGCTAACCAATGGCAGCCGTATCCCCTCAATTAAAAGCTCAACTGCCCGGAAGCTCGTAAACGGTATCTACGCATTCTCGGAAGCCAACAACAAGCTTACCGAACTGTGCGAGACTGTCGGCTGCGGCAGCAGCGAGAGCGAAGAAAGCATCAGATCCGCTCTTCTTGCATTCCTGTACGAGAACGTACCGCAGACCGAGGATAACGCCGTACAGTTTGCAGAGCGCCTTCAGAGCGTCATGGGTATCTGCGGGGTGAACTGCACCGAGCTAAGTCGCGAGGCGGGCGTTGATTCCGCGCTCATCGACAACCTGTACAACGGGGTTAGGGTTCCGTCAAGGCGGGCAAAGCTTCTGAACACGATATGCGAGATCCTCGCCGACCTTGCCGTGAAGCACGGAAGAATGGGCGAGATCGCCGAGCTCGTCGGGTTCAGCGAGTATGACCTGTCTGAGGTGAATGCCGGACTTATGATCCTCGACTGGCTCAAAGGACGTACACCCGCCGCGGATACTGTCGCCGCCGCACAGTTCATAAACAGAATGACCGATATTCCGTCGCCGACATTAAGGCTTCCCGTATTTGAGTCCGTGGCAACGAAAGAGATACTGAGCGAGAACAGGACGAGCTACGTCGGTATCGGCGGGCTCCAGAGAGCGGTCACCCGCTTCCTCGGGAACGCGGCTAATAATCCCGGCTGCGAGCTTCTGCTGTATTCCGACCAGAGTATGGAGTGGATGCAGACCTCGTTCACGCCCCGGTGGCTCTCACTCATGCGTGCCTGCCTTGAAAACGGAGTCAGAATGAAGATCATTCACAACATCGACCGCGATCCTTCCGAGATGTTGTTTGCATTGCAAAGCTGGATACCGCTCTATATGTCCGGGCTCATAGAGCCGTACTACCGCTTCGACAAGTGCGGCAACCGCTTCCGCCACACTGTATTTATAAGCGATACCGATTGTATCGACGGGTTCTGTACAATAGGTACCGAACGCGAATGCGTATACCGTTACAGCACAGGAGCGGACGAGATCCGACATATCAGGAATTCATTCTCAAAGCTCGGTGTAAGTGTAAAACCCCTGATAAAACACGAGACCGGGGAGTTCATACCGCTCAAGAAGTTCCGGGAATACGATCATGGTGATATCCGTATGTACATCGCTCAGAACGAGGCAGTTATAGCTAAGCTCAGCGAACCGAGGTACTATTTCAGTTTCAAGCACCCGTACATGATAAGAATGTTCTCCATATACGCACAGACCTCGGGAAGATACAGCAGACCGGGCTCTGACGATCAGCTTTTGTCCGATACGAAAGAAAATCTCACATAAACAGGAAGCAGCGGGAGAGATCGCATGGATAAGATAATGACCATAAACGTAAGAACACTTCCGCCGGACACGGTAGAGGGACACACCGGGAAAGTCCTTATGATACCGTTCACGGCATCTGCGCAAGGAGAGTTCTTCTGCGGCGAAACGAAAGGCTGTTGTGTTGACACCCAGTACATCACACCCGACGGACAGTTTTCGCTCTCGGCACGTTACATTCTCGAAGGAACGGACAAAGACGGAAATAAGTGCCGCATATTCATAGAGAACAACGGCACATCGCTCGAAAACTGTAAACCGAGAATAATCACCGACTCCCCCGCTCTCGCGTTTCTGGAGAAGTGCGAGCTCAGCGCGAAAGTCGAAAGTACCGGAGGAACAGTAAAGATCATAGTATACGCGGAACAGACACGATAAGGGTGGGGCTCTGTCCCAAACCCCGGAGGGGGGTTGGAGCAGAGCCCCAAGTCTCATTTTTGACAGCCTTACGCTTTTATTAATAATCTTCTATCATCCGGATCTCTCCGTCCTCGTCAATGGTGATAATAACCCCATTTGAATACGCCATGTCTCCGTAAACATCCTCTATCGCAAATATATAGAAGTAATACCCTTCCGGAAGATATGTGTATACTAAGTTGTCGTTCTCATGCCATTCATACGGTTCTTCAAAACTGATCTCCGTCAGATCTTCGTCCGAGAGGTAATAGATCGG